>NZ_JBHVSI010000022.1:0-93894 GCF_042885335.1 Neobacillus sp. NPDC058068
GTCTCACCTGTCCCGCTGCTCCCGCAGGAGTCTCGCGCCTTCCACTCCAATCAACATTGTGCTCAAAATCAACAATGTGCTTTAACACAGCCAAATTAATTAATCAATTAACTCAAATTGATCGTCATCATCTGTTTCTGTAATAACCTTTTCGCTGTCTAAACCGTAATGATCGCGAATTTTTTGATGAATTTCTTGACGGAGATCAGGATTTTCCTTCAAGAATAACTTTGCGTTTTCACGCCCTTGACCAAGTCTTTCATCATTATAGGAATACCAAGAACCGCTCTTCTGAACGATATCTAATTCAGAGCCTAAATCAATGATTTCGCCTTCTTTAGAAATTCCTTCACCATACATAATATCTACTTCAGCAGTCCGGAATGGTGGCGCAACTTTATTCTTAACAACTTTGATCTTTGTCTTGTTACCGACCATATCAGTGCCTTGCTTAAGTGTTTCAGCACGGCGTACTTCTAGACGAATTGTCGAATAAAACTTGAGCGCACGGCCCCCAGGCGTGGTCTCGGGGTTTCCAAACATAATTCCAATTTTTTCGCGAATTTGGTTAATGAAGACAGCAATTGTCTTCGATTTGTTAATGGAGCCGGATAGTTTACGAAGTGCTTGGGACATCAAGCGTGCTTGTAAACCAACGTGAGAATCTCCCATTTCCCCTTCAATCTCCGCTTTTGGAACTAGTGCAGCTACTGAGTCGACTACAATAATATCAATTGCACCGCTTCGGACAAGTGCCTCTGCGATTTCAAGAGCTTGTTCACCGGTATCAGGCTGCGATAACAATAACTCATCAATATTAACACCCAACTTTTGTGCATATGTTGGATCGAGGGCATGCTCGGCGTCGATAAACGCTGCTTGTCCACCATTTGCTTGTACTTCAGCAATTGCATGCAAAGCAACTGTTGTTTTACCCGAGCTTTCTGGCCCATATATTTCGATTATTCTGCCGCGGGGGTACCCGCCAACCCCTAGTGCTGCATCAAGTGCTAATGAGCCGCTGGGAGATGTTAAGATCTTCGTATCTGTTTTCTCTCCCATCTTCATGACGGAACCTTTACCAAATTGTTTTTCTATTTGTTTTAACGCCATTTCTAAGGCGGCCTTACGGTCACTCACAAATAGTTCCTCCTTTTATAATAAAAATTTTTTTAAAATTTACTTGAATCTAGCAAAATAATACCTATTAATAATATAACCTCTTTCATCCAATTTGTCGAGTAAAAACACGAACATTTATTCTGTATCATTCCAAACTATTTATTCTGGCAAAATTGACAATTTAGCCCTTCAAACGCCTCTTATTACATAGTTAGTGGCTCGATAAGCACTAATTCTTAATTTGTCGGAAAATTCACCAAAACAGCATAAAAAAAACTCCAAAAAAAAATCACGGAATGCTTATTTCGCATTCTGTGATTCTTTCAGATTCTTTAATAAAAAATAACAGCCGAATTTTACGGCTCGATTACGGATCGCATCTCTTGTACCACTAAAGGTAATCTTTTCAACAATTGTCGGGCTTCCCTTAGCGGCAATTCCAATATAAACAGTGCCGACTGGTTTACCTTCCAGTTCTTCCGGACCAGCTACACCAGTAAAGCTAATTCCGATATCCGCAGCCAAAATCCTTGCCGCATTTTCCGCGAGCTCTTTTGCGCATTGCTCACTCACGGCGCCGTGTTTTTCTAGCGTTTCTTGATTCACCTGCAAAATATGCTGCTTAACCTCATTTGAATAGCAAACGACTCCGCCCTTAAACACTGAGCTTGCACTTGAAATCGCAGTTAACTCCTGCTGGAACAGCCCGCCTGTTAAACTCTCGGCAGCTGTAACGGTTAATTTTCTTTCCTTTAACACTTTCATCAGCTCATGCAATAGCGAAGTGTTGTCATAGCCATAAAGGAATTCTCCCACACGCTGATTGATCCTTTTTTCCACATCATCAAGCATAGTGTGTGCAATATTTTCATCAGGATGTTTTGCAGTCAATCTTAATGTTACCTCGCCATCACCTGCGAGCGGAGCAATTGTAGGATTGCTTTGCGCTTCAATGATATCTATGACTTCCGTTTCCAGTGCCGCTTCCCCAATACCGTAAAACCGCAGCACTCTTGAGACAATCTTCTCATTGGAACCAGTTTTTGAGGAAAGCGCTGGACCTCCATAATCAAGAAACATTGGTTCCATTTCTTTTGGCGGCCCAGGCAGGAGCATATAAATATGGCCCCCTGTTTCTAACACCATTCCTGGTGCCATTCCATGATCATTGGCAAGAATCTGAGATCCTTCTAGGACAAGGGCTTGCTTACGGTTGTTTTCTGTCATGACCCGGTTTGTCCGCTTGAAAAAAAGCTCAATCGAAGCAAATGCCATTTCGTCCATAACGAGCCCTTTTCCAAGGTGACGAGCAATCGTTTCCTTTGTCAAATCATCCTTTGTAGGTCCGAGCCCGCCAGTAAAAATAATGATTTCGGAGCGCGCTTCTGCATGTTCAATCGCAGCTTTTAATCTTTCAGGATTATCACCTACGACCGTATGATAATAAACATCAATTCCTAGTCCCGCTAAGTGCTGAGATAAGAATCTTGCATTCGTATTAACAATTTGACCGAGTAACAATTCCGATCCAACGGCGATAATCTCAGCGTTCACATTCATCTCTCCTCAGTCAAAGCCTACTTTGAGTTTTTTAGTATATGACTATTTTTCGCAAAATAATCCCAGCCAGACCATACCGTAAAAAATAATGCTACCCACAATGACACGATGTCAAAGCGAAATGGTATCAGCACAAAAATAAAATTATGTAACAAAATGGACGATATCGCGATTATCTGAGTCCATGTCTTAATTTTCCCCAGCATATTAGCGGCCACCACTTCACCCTCACCGGCAAGAAGCAGGCGCAGACCGGTTACAGCAAATTCCCTGCTGATAATAATGATGACGATCCAAGAAGGGGCATACACGTCATTAAGTTCCACTAGGACAATAAGTGCAGCCGATACTAACAGTTTGTCCGCAAGCGGGTCGAGAAATTTCCCCATATTGGTCACGAGATTATACTTTCGGGCGTAATGACCATCAATCCAGTCGGTTGATGAAGCGATAATAAAAATCAATGCCCCGACAAAATGGGTTACTGGCAGATTCGCCCCAAGAAAATTCATTTTCCCCCAATCAAAAGGAGCTAGCATAATGATCAAGAATAAGGGGATTAAAAGAATTCTTGATACAGTTATTTTGTTTGGAATATTCATAATTTTCCTCCACAAGTTTATTGAAAGCGAAAAATAGCCATCAATAGATGACTATTCGCTCTTCGGAACATATTGAATCGTAATGTTCTGAACATCTTTAGTCGGTGCAACTGCATACTCAAGCAATTGGTCATTTACATAGATTTCAGTATCAGCCGCGTTTCCAACTCTAATAACGGCACTGCTTTCTGCCGATAAATCTACGGTTTGGCTCTCGGGTCCGCCAGTTTCAAGTGTTTTTAGTGTTCCTTGAAAAAAGGATTTCCCTTTCCCATTTTTAATACTAACCCAAGTTTGACCTTTTGACACCAATTTGACAACAAATTTGTCTGCATTTTTTAAATCATAAGTTGAATTCTTGCCACTGCTTTGTACGACCGAAACTTCTTGTTTAGGTGCTTCTACTACAGGCGGCTTCTCTTCTTCCGGTTTTGTCGTTTCCTTGTCTTTTCCGCTGTCTTTTTCACTATCTTTTTCCTTATTATTATCTTTTTCATTCCCTTTTTCTAGCTTTTCGTTCGTAGTAAGTTTAACGGGATCATTCTCTTTATTCGTCAAGCTCTTTGAATCAGTGCCGGAATAGTGAGAAAAAAAATAATAGGCAGTAGATAATATACCAATAACAAACACACCGATTAAGATCTTCGGAAGAATATCAAAGATTTTTGAATTTCCATCTGTCATCGTTTTTTGTGTTTTCACTCTTGATAATTGCTGCGGTAAATCCTCATTTAAAGGTGCCGGAATTTCACTTTTATACGTTTCAAAAATTTCATCAGGATTGAGGCTCAGTGCCTCGGAATACTGCTTGATAAAGGCACGCACATAAAAATTCCCGGGCATGCTTGAATAATTACCCTCTTCAATACCAATTAAATAACGTTTTTGAATCTTTGTCATGGATTGTACGTCATCCAAACTTAATCCTTTCGCTATTCGGGCTTCTTTTAGTCGATTCCCTAATTCTGTCACCTATTAACACCTTCCAATTTATTAAAAATCAAAATCTCCAAAATCAGATCCGGAGAACATATTATGCTGGTCAACAATATCGTATGTAATCTCTTCTTCAGAGTCATTCCTTAGTTCGATAATGTAATCAAAATCTTCCAGGGTATATTCCGAGTTTTGTACGAATATATCAGGATGCTCCACTACCTTAACAGCCGGTAATCGCATAATTTCACGGACAAGCTGCCAGTGACGCTCATTTGCACGCCTTGTCGAGACAATCCCATCAAGAATGAACAGGTTATTTTCATTGTATTCATCTTCAATTAGTTGATTGCGAATCGTTTGTTTCAAAAGCGTGGATGATACAAACAACCAGCGCTTATTTGCACAAACACTTGCAGCTACAAGTGATTCTGTTTTGCCAACTCGGGGCATTCCGCGAATACCAATTAGCTTATGTCCATCCTGCATAAATAATTCTGCCATAAAGTCTACTAATAATCCAAGCTCATCCCTTACAAAACGGAAAGTTTTTTTATCATCGGCGTCCCTTTGAATATAGCGACCGTGTCTGACCGCTAGTATGTCACGGAGCTTCGGTTCTCTTAGTTTGATTAATTTTATTGTGTCCATTGTATGTAAAATTGACTCAAGTCGTTTAATTTGATCATCATCTTTTGCTAAAATAAGCAGACCACGTCTTCCTTCATCAACACCATTGATGGTGACAATATTAATTGAAAGCATACCCAACAAAGAAGAAATGTCTCCTAATAGCCCTGGACGGTTCTTTTGGATTTCATATTCTAAATACCATTCTTTTTTCAAAATTAAAAACCTCCTAAAAAGAAGTTTCGACAATTTTTTCACAATTCCTCATCTAAACCTAATAATAAATGATTTTGTATAAAGATGAAAGGAAAAACATATAAAACTTATATGGAGTACCACGCCGCAATAGGCAAGCCCCTTTTCCATACAAAAAAGAGAGGAGATGCCCCCTCTCTTTCCGATTATTCTCTAACAAGTTTAACCATAATATTCGCAATTGCCTGTTGTTCCGTCTTGTCAGCAACTGACCACATGTCAGAAAGAATTCTTTCCTGCTCATTTTTCGGATCCACTTGATTTGCTAAATAATCCCCAATTTGAAAAGCAAGATTGTTGATTGCACCTTCACTCATACCTTCATTTTGTGCGTGTTCAAGACGACCACCAAGAAATTCTTGCCACTGCTTCCAATTATCTAAAACAGACATCATCATACCTCCTTTTAAAATAGTACATCGTTATTTTGCGAATAAGCGGCTTAAACTATTCATGAAATATTTCCGATTATTATGTGTACCAGCCACCGTTAATAGCAAGGACTTGCCCCGTAATGTAGGAAGACTCGTCTGATAGTAAAAAGGCAACACTTCTCGCTATTTCTTCAGGCTGCCCAAGTCTTCCCATTGGGATCTCAAAAGAAATCCGTTCGAGCTCTTCCGTTGTAAATCCCTCCATCATCTTTGTTTCAACCGCACCAGGAGCGATTGCGTTAACCCGAATGCCGTTTAAAGCTACTTCTTTACTTAGGGCCTTTACAAACGCAATCTGTGCACCCTTTGATGCCGAATAGGCCACCTCACATGCAGCCCCAGTTTGACCCCAAACAGAGGTAATCACAATAATATTTCCTGTTCCCTTATTTAATAATTTCGGAAGCAGCTCTTTTGTCATCATTAGCGGACTTAATACATGAACATTTAGTAAAGCTTCTGCTTCTTCTTGCCTTAAATCCATTAATAATCCATAATGACTGTTTCCTCCACAGTGAATAATCGCATCCAAGGAAAAAATTTGCGAACATACTGTCTTATATCCATTTACGTCCCCCAAATCGGCATGGATGGGAATATACTCTCCACCATAAGGCTGAAGCTTGTTCAGTAAGTCTTTAATTGCTTGTTCATTTTTATGATAATGTAAATATAAATGATAACCTTTTGCTGCCAAGTTACAAGCAACCGCTTGTCCGATTCCACCGCTTGCTCCCGTGATTAGCGCGAATTTTTTCATAAAAACCACTCTCTCTCTAAAATAAACAATAATTCGGAGGAAAAGCGCCGAATAAACGGCGCTTCCTCACTTTGTTACTTTTTTGGAATTACCTGACATACGGAAAAGCGCTCCTCGGAAATAACTTCTGCAGCTAAAGTTTGTACTTCACCCAGGGTAATCTTTTCAAGTGTTGGCACAACATCGAATAAGTTCATCTCATTAAATGCATAACGGGTAAATTGATTCGCGATATATTCAGGTGAATTAATCGCCCGCAAAAATCCGCCAATCTTTTTCCTCTTTGCCCTTTCTAACTGCTCTTCTGAAAAAGTACTGCTGTTCGTAGCTTCTAAGAGCATTTTTTTAAGCTTTTCTGCCAGTTGATCCGGTTCGCTCGTGTCTCCGCCTATCATGGCGAAGCCAAAGCCTTGTTCCTGGGTATAGTCGTAGGCAAATGTTTCATCAATCAAACCTTCATTATACAGCTGGTTATAGTGTTCTGAACTTTTCCCAAACAATAAATCAAGAAATACATTCATTGTTAACTCGTTTTTTAACATTTCATTACCTGTTTGGTCTACATGGAGTGCTTTGATGCCTACTAAACATTTCGGTGTTTGCACATTCATTTGCAGCACTTGTTTTTTTTCTGCCGCACCTTGCGGCTCGTCTGAAAATTGACGCTTGATTTCAGGCATATCCTTATATTCTTTTTTTGCTTGGTTTTCCCTCACTTGATTCATGAAAAGCTCTGGGTCAACAGGCCCGACAATAAACAATAGCATATTGCTCGGATGGTAGAAGGTATTGTAACACTCATACAGCCAATCTTTTGTGATATGTGAAATCGATTCGATGGTGCCTGCAATATCGATTTTTACAGGATGATGTTGATATAGATTTTGAATCAGGCCAAAATATAAGCGCCAATCAGGATTATCATCATACATTGTAATTTCTTGCCCGATAATTCCTTTTTCTTTTTCCACTGTTTTTTCGGAAAAATAAGGTTCTTGGACAAAATCAATCAATGTTTCTAAGTTTTTTTCAACATCGGACGTGCTCGAAAACAAATAAGCAGTCCTTGTAAACGATGTAAATGCGTTTGCGGATGCTCCTTGGCGGCTAAACTGCTGAAACACATCGCCATCTTCCTTTTCAAAAAGCTTATGCTCAAGGAAATGAGCAATCCCATCAGGAACCTTGACATACTCCTCTTTTCCTAATGGAACGAATGTATTATCTACTGAACCATACTTGGTGGTAAAGGTGGCATACGTTTTATTGAAGCCTTTCTTTGGCAAAATATAAACATTGAGCCCGTTCGCCATTTTTTCATGATATAGTTCTTCCTGAACCTGGTCAAAAGTTATTTTCTCCATCAATCTCCCGCCTCCGTTCCTGTTAGGAAATAGATTGTATCAAGATCAATCTTTTTGGCCACAGCCATAATGGCTTCTTTCGTTGTTTTCTGCATCTCAGTCAGCCACGCTTCAAGATTGATATCTGTTTTTGCTATGATATTATGATAAAGTATTTCCTGCAGTCCTCTTGATGTATCAAGTGTTTCGAGCATTTGATTTTGAATGACAGCTTTTGTCTGGGCAATTTCCTGGTCAGTGAAATCCCCGTTTCGCATTGCTTCCATTTGTTCATGAATGATGCTAACTGCCTGGTCATAGTTCTTTAAATCAATCCCTGACATCACCATCATTAACCCTTTATGGCTTTCTAAACGACTGGCAGCATAATAGGCAAGGCTGGCTTTTTCACGGACGTTGATGAATAGCTTAGAATGTGAAAAGCCGCCGAAAATGCCATTGAAAACCTGAAGATCAAAATAATCGGGGTCACCATAAACAATGTTTGTTCGATAACCCATATTTAATTTACCTTGTTTTACATCCTGTTCTTCTTTAATCTCGTTTACTTCAGCCCGTTTGTTAATTTCCTGTGTTTTCACCTTTTTAGGTGTCCGGTCTTCAAACTGCAGCAGCTCTCCTGCTAGTTTTTTTACTTCTTCCTCGTTTACATCCCCAATTACATAAAGATCCATTTCATCCTCTAGAAACGCTCTTTTATAATAATCGTATAAATTCTCCGGCGTAATTTCATCGACATCTGCTGCTTCTCCATTCACCTGAAGGGCATAGGGTTCATTCTTACACATTTCTTCTAAAAGACGGACATTGGAATAGCGCATTTTATCATCAAAAACAGAGTGAATTCTCGCTTTATGTGTTCGCTTTTCTTTTTCAACCGTTTCGTGGTCAAAAGCACTTTCCGAAATGTTTGGATTGGTCAAAATTTCTGCCAGTAATTCAAAGCCTTTTTTTAATAAAGGAGTTGAATCGCTTAAAAATTTCTCATTAGCAATTTCTAATGTGAAACTCATGATATGGTATTCACCTTTTTTAGCTAAATCAACAAATAGCGTCGCACCATATAATTCATCGAGGTAGGACCGAAGTGCCGGTGTTGAAGTATATTTAGCTGAACTGCTCTGGAGCACTTGTGGAAGGAGAGCCCTTTTCGTTACGTCTTCTTTTGTCAAAGGTGCTTTCATTTTCCAAAAAAATGTATTCGTTTTGTATTTTTCCGTTTCAATTACATGGAGTTTAAACCCCTGCAATTCTGTGATGTTTTCCTTTACAGCGTCCATTTACGTTCCTCCTTATCTAATAAAGGTCATACTTAACAATATGTAAACATTTTTATAGTTTTTCCTCAGAAATAAAACATATACTTCTACTATAATTTGCCAAGCATGTTCAATACAAGTATTTACCCTTTAAAAGCGCAAAAGAACCCTCGATTTATCGAGGGTTCAAAGATTAAGATTATCTGCTTCCTTTGATGTAATGCACACCGTCTGCTTTTGGTGCTTCTGCACGGCCGATAAAGCCCGTTAGTGCTAATATCGTCAATACATATGGTGCGATAAACAGATAGACGTTTGGAATGTTGCTTAAGAAAGGTAAGCTTGATCCAATAATACTAATACTTTGGGCAAAACCAAAGAAAAGGGCTGCACCCATCGCACCAAGTGGATGCCATTTACCGAAAATCATTGCGGCCAACGCCATGAAACCTTGACCGCTGATGGTGGCATGGTTAAAGTTTTGAGAGATCGATTGGGCATACACTCCACCGCCAATTCCACCAAGAGCTCCAGAGATAATAACGCCATAATACCGCATTTTCGTTACATTAATCCCCATCGTATCAGCCGCCATTGGATGTTCACCAACAGAGCGAAGTCGTAAGCCAAATGGAGTTTTATAAATAAAATACCAGGCAATTACAGCGACAATAATCGCTACAAATGATGTCCAATACGTGTTTTGGAAAAATATCTCTCCAATATATGGAATTTTACTCAAATAAGGAATATCAACTTTACCAAAACTATGCTTTATGATATCTGTTTCACCTTTATCATAAATTAACTTGACTAGGAACATGGTTAAACCAACCGCAAGCAAGTTAATCGCTACCCCGGAAACCGTATGGTCTGCACGGAAGGTAATCGCTGCGACCGCATGCAGAATGGAGAAAATCGCACCGGCTGCCATCGCAACCAATAAAGCAATCCATGGTGTCGCACTTCCAAATGTATCAGAAAATGTTAAGTTAAAGACAATTGATGAGAATGCTCCAATAACCATTAAACCTTCTAGACCGATATTGACAACCCCAGAACGCTCGGAGAAAACTCCTCCTAATGAAGTGAAGACTAGTGGGGCTGCCCATAATAATGTTGAAGGAACAACAATCATTAATATTTGCATTAAGCTTAAGCCGCTATGTCCATTAGAAGCGGTGGCAAGAACAGTGTTTGATAGAGAAAATAATAATCCACTCATCTTACTTCACCTCCTTTTTGCTGAATCGTTCAAGAACAATCCTTATGATGTAGCTTGATGCGACGAAGAATACAATCAAGGCAATGATAATATCAACTAATTCTTTTGGCACCCCTGCAAGCGGCATCGATAAGGCACCAATTTTTAATATACCAAATAATAAAGCTGCGAAGAATACCCCAAGTGCCGTATTGCCGCCTAATAACGCTACGGCGATTCCGTTAAATCCGACACCAGTAAACCCGCCTTGAACAGCCATATAACCGAAAGTTCCCAACCCTTCCATCGCACCGGCAATTCCAGCAAAACATCCGGAAATAACCATGGAAAGAATAATATTTTTATTTACATTCATCCCGGCATAATGAGCGGCATCCTGATTGAAACCAACAGCACGTAATTCATAGCCCCTTGTAGTTTTCTCTAACAGGAACCACATGATAAAACAACAAATAATGGCAATGATAATACCCCAGTGGATGGAAGATCCAGTCGTAAGGTTTGACAGCCAGTCAGAACGTAATGATGCAGTCTCGTGAATCTTCGCTGTTTTTGATGAACCTTGGTTCATTTTCGTATTAACAATGTAGTTAACCGTGTGCAAGGCAATATAGTTCATCATGATCGTAACAATAACTTCATGGACGCGGAAACGTGCTTTTAACAATCCTGGAACGAAGGCCCAAAGACCACCGGCTATCATTGCGGCTAAAATGGCTAGCGGTAAATGAATAATTGCAGGAAGGTCGAAAGTTACTCCAACCCAAACAGCAGCAAGCCAGCCAACGATAAATTGTCCTTCAACCCCAATATTAAATAAGCCAACCCGAAAGGCAAAGGCAACGGCAAGACCCGCTAGTATATAGGGTGTCACCTGTCTAACGACCTCACCAATTTGATACACATCCCCAAAAGCCCCTTGTCCTAAGGCAATAAATGCATCTACTGGATTGTATCCACTCACAAGCATGATGATCGTTCCAAAAATAATTCCTAATATTACAGCAAAAATGGGTGTTAAGATATTGACTAAGCGTTTAGACATGTGTTCCTTCCCCCGCTTCTTTTCGATTCGAGCCTGCCATTAACAATCCGAGCTCTTGCTCTGTTGTTTCTTTTGGATCGACAACGGCAACAATTTGACCTTCATAAATAACAGCAATCCGATCGCTGACATTGATAATTTCATCCAACTCGAATGACACTAGTAAAACAGCTTTTCCATTGTCACGCTGTTCAATTAACCGTTTATGAATAAACTCAATCGCGCCAACATCTAGACCACGTGTCGGTTGTGCAGCAATTAATAAATCCGGGTTTCGATCCACTTCACGGCCAATAATAGCTTTTTGTTGATTTCCACCTGAAAGAGCCCGTGCCAAAACATATTCACTTGGTGTCCGAACGTCAAACTCTTTAATTAATGTTCTTGCCTTATTGTAAATTTCCTTAAAGTTTAAGATTCCGTTTTTCGAAAATGGCCGTTTATAATACGTTTGCAAAACCATGTTCTCGCCGATTGGGTAATTCAAAACTAATCCATGCTTATGGCGATCCTGTGGAATATGGCCAAGACCTGATTCGGTGATTTTCCTAGGAGAAAGACCAAACAGCTCTTTTCCATTTAACTTAACACTGCCTCTTTCTGCTTTTAGTAAACCAGTAATTGCTTCAATAAATTCAGATTGTCCATTCCCATCGATTCCGGCAATACCGACAATTTCACCGGCACGAACGGATAAATTCAATCCGTTGACAACCGTTACGCCACGAGAATCCTTAACGACCAAATCTTTAATATCCAATACATCTTCTTTAGGAACAGAAGGTGTTTTTTCCGTTTTAAAATCAACCTCACGTCCGACCATTAGACTAGCTAATTCATTCGGATTCGTTTCACTCACATTGACCGTTCCAATCCCTTTTCCTTTTCGGATGACTGTACAACGATCAGCCACTTCCATAATTTCTTTTAATTTATGAGTGATAATGATAATTGATTTACCCTCTTTAATGAGTGTTTTCATTATTTGAATGAGTTCTTTAATTTCTTGTGGTGTAAGTACAGCTGTTGGTTCGTCGAAAATTAATATCTCAGCTCCGCGATAGAGTGTTTTTAATATTTCTACCCGTTGCTGCATTCCAACGGAAATATCTGAGATTTTCGCTTGGGGGTCAACAGCCAATCCATAACGTTCCGAAATGTCGCGAACTTCTTTCTCAGCCTTTTTAATATTGATTTGTCCACCAGACGTAATTTCTTTACCAAGAATAATGTTCTCGGTAACCGTGAACTTATCAACAAGCATAAAATGTTGGTGAACCATCCCGATTCCAAGATCGTTCGCAATATTCGGATTTGATATGTGTACCGGTTCTCCCTTTACCCTAATCTCACCTTTTTCTGGTTGGTATAATCCGAAAAGAACATTCATCAATGTTGTTTTTCCGGCACCATTTTCACCGAGTAAAGCATGAATTTCTCCCTTTTTCAATTGAAGGGTAATGTTATCATTCGCGACGAAATTGCCAAATTCCTTACGAATGTTGAGCATTTCAATTACAAATTCCATCTTTTCTCACTCCCTGTGATAAGATAAAAGGAAATTATGACCAATAGTAGTAAGAGGTCAGACCTTTCCAAGTTTTAAAAAAACAGGGAATTTCTCCCCACTAAAATCTTCAATGAAATGCAGAATGTAGGTTTCTACACTTCAGTTAAGATTTCATTAAGAAGGAATAAGCGGGCAGGTACCATCCCGCTTATTCCTCAGTTGTATTATTTTGCACTAAATGTTTTTAATTCATCATGTGTTCCAGGAACTTTTACATCGCCTGATTTAATCTTTTCAATCCATTCTTTAACTGCCTTATCAATAGCATCTTTGTTTGCTGCTTTAGCATTGATTGGGGCTAAACCTACACCATCTTCTTGTAAACCATAGATAGCCAGTTCACCGCCTGGGAATTTACCATCTTTTGCCTTAGTAGCGATGTCATTAACAGCAACGTCAACGCGTTTAATCGCAGATGTTAAAACTACATCTGGACCCATATCGTTTTGGTCACGGTCTACACCAATTGCCCAAATTTCACGTGCTGGATCTTTTTTCTTTAAGTCACCAGCTTCTTTAAATAAACCGTTTCCAGTTGCACCGGCAGCGTGGAAGACGACGTCTGCACCCGAAGCGTACATTGTAGAAGCAATCGTTTGACCAAGCTCAGCTTTGTCAAATGCGCCTGAATATTTAACATCAACTTTTGCTTCTGGTTTTGCTGCTTTAACACCTGCTACGAAACCAGATTCAAAACGTTCAATTACTGGGATTTCCATACCGCCAATGAATCCAATATGATTCGTTTTTGTCGTAAGAGCTGCAGCTACACCAGCAAGGAAAGCAGCTTCTTGCTCTTTGAATAGAACACTAGCAACGTTTGGTTGTTTCACTTCATCATCGATGATGGCAAAGTTTGTTTTTGGCTGTTGTTTTGCGATTCCATCAACCGCGTCATGCATTAAGAAGCCAATACCATATACTAAATCAAAGCCTTCACGAGCAAGAGAATTCAAGTTTGTTGTGTAATCAGCATCAGAAGTAGATTGAAGGTAATTAAAACCACCTTTGCCTTTTTTCAAGCCGTTGTCTGCACCAAACTTTTGTAGACCTTCCCAAGCAGATTGGTTAAATGATTTGTCATCAACACCACCAACGTCAGTAACCATCGCTACAGAGAAAGCTTTTTCTTTGTCTCCACCCTTTGATGTATCAGTGGTTTTGTTGTCATCACTTTTTCCACAAGCACCTAAAAGTGTTCCAGCAGCAAGAACTAGTGATAGCGCCATTCCAATTTTACGCTTTTTCAAGGTATTGTACCCCCTATGAATTATGTTTGATATTGTAGGAATTTAATAAAGAAGACTGATTGCGTTTTCAAAAAGGAAAAAAAAATTATGTTCGCTTCCTTAATACGTGAAAACTAAATTTGTCCGCTTTAAAATAGTTTACCGAAAACAGGATTGGTTCATCTAATTCGTTGAAATGCATTTGTTTTAATACTAACAATGCAGTTTCAGGATCACATTCTAGGATCGGCGAAATTCTTTCATGATAGCCAATTGGCTCGATTTGGGCAACCGCGTAGGTAATTCTTCGGTTTGCCTCCTCGTCCAAAATATGGAAGATAGATTCTTCCTCATAGGAAAATGTTTTAGGCAAAAGTCTTTCAGGCACTTTGTCGACACAATAGACGACTGGTTCCCCATTTGCGGTTCTAACCCTTTCCATCACGAAAATTTCCTCATCAGCAGAACATGAGAAACGACGAATATCCTCATCGGTAGGACTATGAGTTGATGAGCTTAAGAAAATGGTGCCAGGTTTCATACCAACTTGTTTAATCATGTCAGTGACACTATTAAGCTGCTCAATACCGGAAGTAAACAGCGGCTTCGCATTTACAAACGTCCCGACACCATGGCGTCTAATGATAACGTTTTCTTCTTCGAGAATACGCAACGCTTCCCGAAGAGTTGCCCTGCTTACACCAAGCTGTTTAGCAAGATCGAATTCAGAAGGTAATTTTTCTTTTTCTTTGTATACTCCGTGTTCAATATCTTGCTTCAACCGATCGATCACTTGTAAATATAAATGCCGGTTATCTGACTTTATAGACATGCTGTTTCCTCCAGGCCTTTTCCTAAGACATCAGACATCTGATATCATTCCTACTAATCGAGATTTATAGTAACATTTTTTTCGAGATAAATAAATAGAAATTAAAAATTTCGTCGGAAAATGTCTGAATTAACGAAATGTCATAAAGTTTGCTGATATTTTTGTATGAAAATCTGCTATAATATAATATTTAAAATGAACGAAAGTGATATTTTAGGATAAAAGTAGTGATTTTTCTTTTTTTGATCATTCACCTCCTAATACTATAGTATCAAATTTTCTGAAAATTAGTATAAAAAAAGAGCCAAACGGCTCTTTTTTATTTTTATATAAGAAGTAATAAATTTCGACTTTGAGAATTGTCCAGCTCCACGGCGCTTGCATTTTTCTTATGAACTTTGTTCCTCTTTGGGTTTAGTTTGTAATACAGCCCTAGGTTTACTTCCTTCATATGGACCAACTACACCGCGTGCTTCCATTTCATCTATCAGCCGTGCGGCTCTTGTATAACCGATTCGGAAGCGGCGCTGAAGCATGGAAACGGATGCGGTTTGCATTTCTACGATTAACTCAACGGCCTCATCATATAGATCATCATCGACAGCACCTGTTACCTCGGGTATATCATCAGGGATCATCTCTTCTTGGTATTGTGCCTTTTGCTGCGAAATAACAAATTCAACTGTATTTTCAACCTCCTGGTCTGAAAGGAATGCTCCTTGGACCCGGACTGGTTTTGATGCACCTACTGGCAAGAATAACATATCTCCCCTGCCAAGCAGCTTTTCGGCTCCCCCCATATCCAAGATTGTTCGTGAATCGGTGGCGCTCGAAACGGCGAAAGCAATCCTTGATGGAATATTTGCTTTTATCACTCCTGTAATGACATCAACAGACGGTCTTTGAGTAGCAATGATTAAGTGAATGCCTGCTGCACGAGCCATTTGTGCAAGCCGGGTAATTGAGTCTTCCACATCTGATGAAGCGACCATCATTAAATCGGCCAATTCATCAACAATGACGACAATATACGGTAATAACGGCTGCTTGTCATTTTCTTCAAGATTATGCCTTCTTACATGGTCATTATAGCCTTCAATATTACGTGTTCCGGTATGGGAAAACAATTCATAACGTCTTTCCATTTCGCTGACTACCTTTTTTAACGCTTGTGACGCTTTCTTAGCATCGGTAACAACTGGCGCTAGCAAATGGGGGATTCCGTTGTAAACATTTAGTTCAACCATCTTCGGATCAATCATCATTAATTTCACTTCATGTGGTTTTGCCCTCATTAATATGCTCGTAATAATCCCATTAATGCAGACACTTTTCCCGCTCCCTGTTGCCCCCGCTACGAGTAAATGGGGCATCTTATTTAATTCTGCGAGAACTGCTTCACCGGTTATATCCCTGCCAAGACCGATAAGAAGTTTAGCATCAGGTTTGTCATTTTGGGTAGCTTCTAGAACCTCCCTTAGGGAAACCATCGCCACCTCTGAATTGGGAACCTCAATGCCGATGGCTGATTTTCCCGGGATAGGAGCTTCAATCCGAATATCTTTAGCAGCAAGGGCTAATGCCAGGTCATCACTTAGGCTGACAATTTTGCTTACCTTCACACCAACGTCTGGATGGACCTCATATTTTGTAACAGCTGGACCTAAATGCACTTGGGTTACACGTGCCTTCACCCCAAAGCTTTGAAATGTCCGTTCAAGTTTTGCGGCATTGGCATGGATAAGCTCATATTCCCCACTTTGGTCTGTTTTTTTCGGTAACATTAACAGTCTGAGCGGCGGCAATTCGTAAGCGACATTTTCCACTTCCGTAAACGTGATCGGTGGTGCATCATCATCCGCTTTTTCTTCTGGGGCGCTATTGCTTTCATTCGCAAGTTCTTTTGGATCTTTATTCTTTGGTGCCTCTTCTATGTAGGCCCTATCAGCAAAACTAGAAATAATCGGCTCTGGAATTTTGATTTCTTCCTGCTTAGGCTGCAGCCTTCCTTTTATCTCAGGTACGCTGGCATCTTGGCGTTTTTCTTTTGCTTGTTGTTTCTGAACTTTCAACTCCGTTTTACGTTCCTGTTGTTTTTGTTTCCAATCAGACATATCCGTTTTAAAGGCTTGCCATTGATTTTTTGAAAAATCTATCAGGGTAATAATAATTTTTCCAATAAAATCTCCAATCGATTTTCCGGTAAGTAGAATAATGCCGATAATGATAAAGATAAAGGCAATAATTTTCGTGCCTGTTTCTGCAAATAGATAATGAAATAGCGCAAACAATATTGCTCCGAGAATCCCGCCGCCTAAATCATGCGTGCTTGTTTCTCCGTTTAGTTCCATCCAAAATAATTCCCATGTATTTGCGATTACACTTGGATTCGTAAACTTCCCATTGTTCGTCAAGTTATGAAAGAGGGTTACATGACTAAGCAGCAAAATGGCCGAAACAAAAAAGTAGCTGCCAACTAACTTAATATGAAAAAAAAAGGGAATTTCCCGTTTCCACATCAAATACACACTTAATATCACCAGCCCGATTAAACCCAGCATATACCATTCACCCATCCAGAAACGGAAAAAGAGAACCGTTGCTTTGCCGACTGCCCCCAGCTTTGCTATTGAAATAATTGCTAACGCTAATATAGCAAGTGCGGATAGTTCATATTGGACGGTCCGTTTTAAATGGATATCTCTCTTTTTTGATTGTCTTCTCTTTTTCTTAGCCATCTAATCACCTTGTATGTATTATTTATGGTCGTCATTTTTTATTTGAAGAAAAAGGAGAGCAGCCGGTTTGGCTGCTCTTGTCTACATATCCTGATTATACCATACTCTATTACTACAATGCGGACAATCCTTCCTGGTTCACAGAAATTTTTGCCCCAGGGCAAATCCGTTCGTCCATAAAATGCTGGGGGTCGCTGCTAAGAATGCGGACAACCTGAACATTTTGCTGGTCAGCAGCATCTACCAATAGCGGTATCCCCTGAAAGGTAATCATCTGTTGTTTATTTATCATATCTGCTTCATATGGAAATATTAGTTCATTCGGCATCATCGTATATAAAATCACTGAATCAGCCCCTCATTTTTTTCTTTTTGCAGATCAATCATTTCATTTAACTTCTTCATTGCCTGTCCAAGCCCGCCGACATCATCTATTAATCCACTTTTTACGGCATCCGCCCCAATGACATTCGTGCCGATATCCCTTGTTAAATTCCCTTTCGCGAACATTAAATCTTTAAAAGTCTCTTCGGTTATTTTTGAATGCTTCGTGACAAAATTGACTACCCGCTCCTGCATTTTATCCAAATATTCAAAGGTAGCCGGGACGCCGATCACAAGACCTGTTAAACGAATCGGATGAATGGTCATTGTAGCCGTTTCAGCTATAAATGAATAGTCACAGGATACAGCAATTGGCACACCAATTGAATGCCCGCCGCCTAATACAATTGAGACAGTCGGTTTTGAAAGTGTCGCAAGCATTTCCGAAATCGCAAGACCCGCTTCCACATCACCGCCAACGGTATTTAAAATAATCAGAACTCCTTCAATCTTTGGGTTTTGTTCAATCGCTACAAGCTGAGGAATTATATGTTCATATTTTGTTGTTTTATTTTGCGGCGGCAAAGCTAAATGTCCTTCAATTTGCCCAATAATCGTTAAACAATGAATTTTAGAATCCTGTGAAAGCTGTGGTACATTTGTTTGCCCAAGCTGCTGAATTTTTTCCATTAAGGCAGAAGGAGCCTTTTCTTCTTTCTGCGGCTCTCCGCCTTCTTGGTTATCAGTATCATTTTTTTGAATATCGTTATTCATCCTAATACTCCCTTCAAGCATGATATATTTTAGTATTTACCTATGAAATGATTTCATGCTTGAAAGATTAAAAGGTACTGAAGCAGCGCCCCAGTACCTTATCTTTATACTTCCATAATTATTGGAAGTATCATTGGTCTTCTTTTTGTTTTTTCATATAGGTATCGGTATAAGTCATCTCTTATTTCTTGCTTTAAGCTTGCCCATTCAAATGAACCTTTTGCAGTAACTTTCTCAACAATATCCCGCACTAATTTTGTCGAATCCTCCATCAATTTTTCCGATTCGCGAACATAGACAAACCCTCTTGAAATGATTTCAGGTCCTGCAGCAATTTTCTTATCTTGCTTTGTTAAGGTTACAACTACGATGAGAATACCATCTTGAGATAAAAGTCTACGGTCCCTTAATACGATGTTCCCAACATCACCTACACCAATCCCATCAATGAGGACATTACCGGAGGGGACTTTTCCAGTAATAGACATTGTTCCTTCCTTCCATTCCAAGACATCACCGCGGTCAGGGATAAAAATCTGTTCATCTGTCAGTCCACACTCGATGGCCACTTTTCTATGTGCCTTTAACATCCGATATTCTCCATGTACAGGAATGAAAAATTTCGGTTTCATTAAATTGATCATAAACTTTAACTCTTCCTGGCTGCCATGGCTCGATACATGAATCGTTCGTTTGCCAGAAATCACATTAGCTCCTGCCCTAAACAGCAAATCAATTGTTTTGAATAAAAATACCTCGCTTCCCCTAAGTGGCGAAGCAGCGATTAAAACGGTATCCCCCGTTTGGATATTTAAAAGTTTATGTGTTTGCTTAGCCATTTTCTGAAGCGCCTCAATTGGCTCCCCTTGGCTGCCAGTCATTAAAATGACAATTTCACGTTCCTGATATTCCTTTAGCTCACTAATTGAGATTATTAAATCTTCCGGAACTTCTAAGTATCCTAAATCAAAGGCAATATGGTAAATTCGTTCAAGACTTTTCCCAACAACGGCAACTTTCCGTCCATTCTCCCTAGCAGCATTAAAAATATGCTGGACTCGGTTGATATCTGATGCAAAACAAGCGGCAATGATCCTGCCAGGTGCATTATAAAAAGCATTCGACATTTCTCGTTCTACTATCGCTTCAGATGCTGTATAGCCCGGTTTTTCAGCTTCGGTACTATCAGACAATAAACATAAAACTCCTTGGTCACCGATGGCTGCCATTTTTCCAATTTCCGGTTTATAAAGCTTGGTTGCCGCCTGATCAAATTTAAAGTCGCCAGTATAAACGATAATTCCTTCAGAAGTATGGATGCAAATTCCCACTGAATCAGGAATACTATGATTTGTTCGAAAGAAGCTTACATTTACAGAATCAAATTCTACAATCGAATCGGAATCCACTTCAATGAAATTCGCCTTCCTATTAAAGGTCTGCTCCTTTAGCTTTGCACTTGCAAGCGCAAGTGTTAGTTTCGTCCCATAGACGGGCACATCAACATGGCTTAAAACAAAGGAAAGCGCACCAATATGGTCTTCATGTCCGTGTGATAAAAAAATCGCCTTTATCCGTTCCTTATTGTCTTTTAAATAAGTAATATCAGGAATAACCATATCGATGCCAAGCATTTCTTCCTCGGGGAACATTAAGCCCGCATCAATGATAAATATGTCCTTATCCACTTCTACAAGGTACATATTCTTTCCGATTTCTCCTATACCACCAAGTGAAATGACCTTAATGGAATTATTTTTTTTCTGTATCAATTTCTATATCCTCCTATGCTATGCTGGGTTAACCCGACCGAAATCAGTTATGACTATTATACTTGATTTCAGAAAACCTTTACAACTTAATTAGCTATATTATCCAATGTGAAAAAAATAAGAGCCAACCGTTTTGGCTGGCTCATTCTTTTATTTCTTATTTAATATCGAAATTAAGGCTGCACGCTCTTGTTCGGTTAAGCCCACAAGCGGCAGTCTTACTGAGCCAACATCCATTCCTGCTACCTGCAGCGCAGTCTTAACAGGAGCAGGACTTGGAGCAGCAAATAATCCCTGCATAATCGGAAGCAAATGTTGATGTAATTGAGCTGCCTTGCGGTTCTCGCCGTCAAAAAATGCTTTAATCATTTCCTGCATCTCATTTCCAATTACATGTGAAGCAACTGAGACTATACCCACTCCGCCAATTGACAGAACGGGGATTGTTAAGCCATCATCACCACTATATAAAACAAAATCGTCATCCGTATTAGCAATTATATGCGTCATTGCATTTAAATCCCCGCTTGCTTCCTTTACAGCAACAATATTAGCTATCTTTGAAAGACGAATCACAGTTTCCGGAAGGATATTCACGGCTGCCCTTCCAGGAATATTATAAACCATTAGCGGAAGTGTAGTAACTTCAGCGATTGCTTTGAAATGCTGAAATAACCCCTCTTGATTTGGCTTATTATAATAGGGAGCGACTGCCATAATCGCATCCACACCAAGCTGTTCTGCTTTTTTAGTCAATTCAATCGAGGCATAAGTATTATTGCTTCCCGTCCCAGCAATCACTGGAATTCTCTTATTAACAACTTTTACAATATGATCAAATAATGCCAGCTTTTCTTCCTTCGATAATGTTGGGGATTCTCCGGTAGTCCCGGCAACTACTAAAGAATCTGTTCCATTTTCAATTAAATAATTTACTAATTGAGTGGTCTTTGCAAAGTCAATATGCCCTTTTCTATCAAAAGGGGTAACCATTGCCGTAGATACTCGCCCGAAATGAACCATTTTTTCCTACTCCTTTCGATACAGTTGGTCAGCCCCATCAGCCAATGTATCTCTTTATTTCTTTTCGCGAATGGTCCCTTTTTATATAACCATTAGAGATCTGTAAAATTGTATTCAAATATTTCTTCTTCTAATTGAAAGGCATCATGCAGGGCATTGACGGATTTAACTAGGTCATCCTGCTTTACCAGCACCCAAATAGTAGTATGGCTGTCCGCCGATTGTAAAATACGAATTCCTTTGTCGGAAAGGGCGGTAACGATTTTCGAGGTTACTCCTGGCACGCCTGCAATCCCTGCTCCTACAACAGAAACCTTCGCACAATGGCGTTCAATAACAGGGTCGTGACCCAATTCATTTAAGACTTGGATAGCACTGTCCGTCATTTCTTCCGTAACTGTATAAATAACACCGTTTGGTGAAATATTGATAAAATCTACACTGATTTTTTCATTAGCCATCGCCTTAAACACTTCGGACTGCAAATAGTATTGATCTTTTTTCGCAAAAACCTTTATTTGGGTGATATTTGAAACATGAGCAATCCCTGTTACAACTCGTTCCCTGATATCACTGCCGCGATTATTCCTATTTAATGTTGTTACTAATGTGCCAGGGGCTTCGGAATATGTGGAGCGAATGCGAATCGGCACTTTTGCCTGCATCGCAATTTCTACCGCCCTTGGGTGAATGACCTTTGCACCCTGATAGGCCATATTGCAAACTTCTGTATAAGTGACCACTGGAAGCGGACGGGCATTTTCAGCAATGCGCGGATCTGCGGTCATAATTCCTTCGACATCGGTAAAAATATCAATCCATTCGGCGTTAAGGGCCGCACCTAGGGCTGCGGCTGAGGTATCACTGCCGCCGCGGCCTATCGTCGTAATGTCACCATTTTTTGCCGCTCCTTGAAAACCGGCAACAATAACTACATCATTATTCTCTAATTCCCTTAGAAGCCTGTCACATTTCATTTCGTTGATTTTTGCATTTGTATGGTCGTTATTGGTCCTAAAACCTGCTTGAGCTCCCGTTAAAGCCACTGCCTTGATACCGCTCTCCACTAGCATATTCGAAAAAACGACACTAGAAATAACCTCGCCGCAAGACAATAACAAATCATGTTCTCGTTTTGAGATTTTACTTATATTCCCGCCGATTAATGATAATAAGGTGTCGGTTGCGTAGGGGTCTCCCTTTCTCCCCATTGCGGAAACAACGACAACTACTTTATAACCGTCTGATAATGCTTTTTTGATATGACCTTCTGCATGTTTCCTGCTCTTCTCATCTTTGACAGATGTACCGCCAAATTTTTGGACAATAATTTTCATGGTGACACCAAAACCTACCTTTGTTGGTTGTATCTTTATTTAACCAAACCTAATTTAACCAAACTTTCGGCAATTTGAACTGAATTCCATGCTGCTCCTTTAAGCAGGTTGTCGGAAACTACCCACATATGGAACCCGCGGTCTTCATCGATGTCTTTCCTGATCCGCCCAACAAAGACATCGTTTTTTCCAACGCAATTTGCCGGCATTGGATATACTTGATTTTCCGGATCATCTTGTAAAATAATTCCTGGAGCATCCATTAATAATGCTTTGATATCATTCGCACTTACGTCTTCTGCTTCAATTTCGAAATAAACAGATTCTGAATGCCCAACTGCAATTGGAAGACGGACGCACGTTGCCGAAACCTGTAATTCCGGCATGTTCATAATTTTCTTTGTTTCATTTATCATTTTCATTTCTTCGAATGTATAACCGTTTTCTTGGAACTTATCAATTTGTGGAATTGCATTAAATGCAATTTGGTAATGATTCTTATCAGCTTTCACCGGTAAAAGCTTTGGTTCAAATGCTTCTTTATTAAGAATAGACTTTGTCTGTTCCATTAATTCTTCTACTGCTGCAGCCCCGGCACCTGAAACCGCTTGATAGGTTGATACTATAACCTTTTTTAACCCATATTTCTGACGAACAGGTTCTAAGGCTACAACCATTTGAATCGTTGAGCAGTTTGGGTTAGCAATAATTCCATTATGGTGAAGCAAGTCCGCTTCGTTTACCTCCGGAACAACCAATGGTTTATCCTCATCCATTCTAAAGGCGCTAGTGTTGTCCACGACGATGGCACCACGTTTTACCGCTTCATGAGCAAGTTCCTTTGATACGCTTCCACCGGCACTGAATAACGCAATCTCTACTCCTTCAAAGCTCTCAGGCTTCGCTTCTTTAATCGTATATTCCTGACCATTTACATTCACTCTTTTCCCTGCCGACCGGGCTGAGGATAAGAGAGTAAGTTCTTTTATTGGGAAATTTTCATTAATTAGTGTTTGGATCATTTGTTGTCCTACTGCTCCTGTTGCTCCAACAACCGCAACATGATAACCATCGTGCTTACTCATGACATGTTCTCCCTTCAATCTTTCACGTGTATAATTTCTGGTCATTTTTATTATGAATATGTCACCAGCGGGAGTTATCCCCCCACTGATGAATAGTTAATTTATTTTAACATATTCCTATTAAGAAATAACCTTTTTTAATGGAAAATGGGCGGAACAGCATGAAACACCTTATTCATTTTGAAAGAAAGGGGAAGAATTAGTCACTGTCTTTATACCTTTCGACTAGGACAGGCTGAATCTGTCGGCCTTCAATTGCAGCTTCCACAGTTTCAGATAGTAGCGTCATCCTCGCAACCATTGAATTTGGTTTTTTCACCGGATCATCCTGACCATAGGGAATAAAATAGATGTTTTTTGTTGCCATTAACCTCATTAAATTTACACCATTTAAACCAAGTGCATCATTCGTTGAAATGCCAAGGACGACTGGCTTTAAATTTCTAAGAGTGGCTTTGGCAGCCATTAAGACGGGACTGTCGTTCATCGCATTAGCAAATTTACTCATTGAAACACCTGTTAAAGGAGCAATTACCATACAATCAAGCGGGATTTTCGGTCCTAAAGGCTCTGCATTGACTATGGAATCAATGACCTTATGTCCTGTTAAATCCTCAATCCTCTCAATCCAATCTTCCCCTTTACCAAAACGGGTTTCTGTATTTTTAACTGTAAAAGTTACAACTGGCATTACCTCTGCGCCGGCCTGAACTAATCTTTCAATTTCCGGAAATACAGCATCATACGTACAGTGTGAGCCAGTTAGGCCAAAGCCAATCCTTTTACCCTTTAAACTCATTTTACTTTCCCCTTTCGCCTACTTAAATCATCTTGAAGCAGTTGGGATAGAACATTTGCCAGGATTTGACCGGCTGTTTTTGGAGCCACAATTCCAGGAAGCCCAGGGGCAAGTAAGGCCTTTATTCCCCTTTTTTCCGCATATCTAAAATCAGTACCGCCTGGTTTGGAAGCCAGATCAATAATAAGTGAATGGGCAGGCAATTTGGAAATGACTGTTGCCGTAACAATTAAATGCGGAGCCGTATTAATTAAAATATCGGTATCCTTTACTTCATTTACTAAATCATTTAAATGGAAGGGGGTGAGCCCCATTTCCGTGATTCTAGCCAAATGTTCACTTTTTCTAGCCCCTACCTTTACTTTTGCCCCTAGTGCCGCAAAGGTTCGGGCCACACTCATCCCCACTCTTCCTAAGCCTAATATGGCAATATTTGAGCCGTGAATCGTGAAATCGGTATGCTGTATGGCCATCATAATCGTTCCTTCTACGGTTGGGATAGAATTATAGATGGCAACATCATCCCGCTCGAATAACTGGATTAAAGGCCGTTTGCTCTTGGTTGTAATTCCATTTAAATATGAATTACTAATCCCTGAATAAATCGTACAATGTTCAGGCGTTTTCTCCAGCATATCGCCAGTTATAATTACCTTTTCATTTGAAAAAATTGTTTCTACCTGACCTTCCAAATCTGTACCTGGCACAGGTAAAATAAGAGCATCCATATTTGAAAAATTAACTTCATCCAACTTTTCCTTGACTGCACCGGTGAAGGCGTGGTCAAGCTGTTCAAAACCAATCAGCGATATTCTCGCATCTAATTCGGTTAACTTGCGGATAATTTCCAGCTGTCTGGCATCCCCGCCAATCACGGCTATTTGCATCCCTGTCAGCATGAAAACATTCACCTTCTTTTTTAAAAATCCAACTAGGAATTCTTTTAATTGTCTAGCTCCTGCTTTTCTTCTTATCACTCCACCATCTTATGTAAGGACGCTTCAATCGGTGAGTTTTCCACCATGAGTAAAATTAAAAAAGCCCAAGCAAATGATGTTTTGCTTGGACCTTTTTAAATTCCTATCCTTAATCTTCTTCTGGTACATCTATAATGATCATTTCAGCACCTATTTTCTTTATATGGTGCCATGGTACTCTGATTTCCTCGCCTTGCTTTCGAAAGCCAAACCACTTCAATGAAGGAATTAGCAGCGCCTGTATTTGACCAGTTCCTTCATTAATTTCTAAGTCAGTAGATCCTAGTACCCCCAATCGCTCGGCCCTTTTTACATCGACAATTTCTTTACCGCTTAATTCACTGAGCCTCATCCAAAAGCCCCCCTCTACATCCCTTTTCTATTAGTTTATAGAAGGAAGTCCAAAATTAGAATAAAGAAAAACAGTTCGATCATTTTCTTTAATAATTCAACGCGTTAACTTATTATAATTTCATTAGTATACAGTCTTTTCAAAGGGTCTGTTGATTTCCGCTCCAGGCGGCTTCGCTTTCCGCGGGCGTGCCGGGGAGCCTCCTCGGCGCGTTCCGCGCCTGCGGGGTCTCCCCTGCCCCGTACTCCCGCAGGAGTCTTCGCCGCCTTCCGCTCCAATCAACAGTGTGGTATAAATAAAGATTTCGACTCAACCAATAAATTATAAAAATTAGAGAGGAAATCTTTGATGAAATTGTTCTCCAAGCAATGAATCGCAAAATGGTTGGAGGACGTGTTTTATTTATGGATTCAACTCATTTAAAGACAAACCCTAATAAAAATAAGTTTACAAAAGAAGAAGTGGAGGTAGAGACTCGCGAATATTTTGAGGAATTAAATAAAGCCATGCAACACATTTAGTAAGGTTAGAAAAGGTGTGTTGTAATACTTTAGATTGATTTGCCTCCCTGTTGATTGGAGCGGAGGGCACTCGACTCCTGCGGGAAATAGAGGTCACTGGAGACCCCGCAGGCGCCATAGGCGTCGAGGAGGCTCCAGGACCTCCCCGCGGAAAGCGAGTGCCAGGAGCGGAAATCAACAGGCCCATTTGCAGGGACAATCAATAAAATTGGTATTTAAATTCTGACAAAATAAAAAATTGCCGAGAAAAATACCCTTTCTCGACAATCCGACAGTTCGGAATGCGAACTGTTTTCTTATTTACGATAGTTTATTGGGAAATTCTCCATCTGGACTAATCAAGGTCACAGAATATTTGTCGGTAAAAACGGCTCTTGCCATGTCGTCCACACTTTTCTTCGAAACGAAATCAATCTGTTCAATAATTTCATCAAGGGAACGATGGCGTCGTAATAGAAGTTCGTTTTTGCCATTACGGCTCATTCGGCTATTTGTGCTTTCTAAACTTAACATCAAGCTGCCTTTAAGCTGTTCTTTACTATTCTTTAATTCTTTTTCGGTAATCCCATTTTGCTTTAATTTTTCAAGTGTCTCTTGAATTGTATCGAATAAAACATCCAGCTGTTTCGCACCAGTTCCACCATAGACAGTGACAATCCCACTATCCTGATAGGCAGAATGATAAGAGAACACGGAATAAGCTAAGCCCCTTTGCTCGCGGACCTCTTGGAATAGTCTCGAGCTCATACTGCCGCCCAAAATATTATTAAGCGTAATTAAACTATAGATGTCCTCATGTCCAACCTTTAGACCTTCAAAGCCAATACATAAATGAGCTTGCTCCGTTTCCTTTTTCCTTGAAATTCGATTGGAATGAAAAACGGGAACATTTTCAACGATTTCCTTTGAGCCGCCCTGATAGCTCCCAAAATATTTTTCAACTTCCTGAATAAATGCATCAGAGATATTACCAGCGATGGAAATAACCACATTTTCAGGAGTGTATCTTTCATGGATATATTCTCTTAGTGTGTCACCAGTAAATGTGTTAAGTGTTTCTTCCGTCCCAAGAATCGGATATCCAAGCGGATGATTTTCAAATACGGCTCTGCTTAGTAAATCATGGACGATATCATCCGGTGTATCTTCATACATTTTTATTTCTTCTAAAACAACGTTTTTCTCCTTTTTTAATTCCTCCTCAACAAAAGTGGAATTAAAAAACATATCTGCTAACACATCTAAGGCAAATTGAGAATGTGTATCAAGAACCTTGGCATAATAGCATGTATATTCCTTTGAGGTAAAGGCATTCACCTGACCGCCAATGCTATCAAAGGATTCAGCAATGTCCTTTGCAGAACGCGTGGTCGTTCCTTTAAAAAACATATGCTCTAGGAAGTGGGAAATCCCATTGTTTTGTGGATTCTCATCTCTAGAACCAGTTCCAATCCATACACCAATGGCAACGGATCGTACGGTAGGAATATTTTCTAATACAATTCTTACTCCATTTTGGCAAGTATATTTATTAATCATCGACTTCCTCCTGTCTATACACAGCAGATGCTACTACTCCAATTATTTATTATACTTTCTAGAAGTTATTTTCTCCAATTTTAAGAGATTTCTTGCTTAAATTATTTTATGATTCTTTCCTCGTTCATTAATTCTGAGACGGTACCAATCTTTAAATTCTTTTGCTCGATTAATGTAATTAATTGATCGAGTGATTTTGCTGTTGATTCTGTGGGATGCATCAGCACCATGGACCCGTTATCAATTTTTGACATCACGCGATTAATCAGGACTTCGGGAGATGGCTTTTTCCAGTCCACTGTATCCACTGTCCACATTACAGTTAACATATTTAGTTCATCAGCTACTTTAATCGTCTCATCCCGATAGCTGCCGCTTGGCGGAGCAAACCAAACACATTTCGCACCAGTCGCTGCTTCAATGATTTCATTCGTTTTCGTTATTTGCTCCCGAGCCAATGGAGCTGTCAACCGCTTCATATCCGGATGTGAATATGAATGATTTCCTACCTCATGTCCAGCACTCACAATCATTTTTGCAAGCTCTGGATTTTGTTTAACCCAATTCCCCTCTAGAAAAAAACTAGCGGTTACATGATGCCTCTTTAGGGTTGCAAGCATTTCTGATAAATATTCATTTCCCCATGCAACATTAATAATGAAGGATACCATAGGTTTCTCAGGATGGCCTTTATAAATTGGGGAAGGTGGCAAATCGCGCAGATGCACTTGTGGTTTTGTTTGGGTAAATACCAGTTTCTTTTCGTCAAAAACGCCTTTACTCTTCATATTTTTATAAGAAGCTGCAAGATCAACTTTGAGTCCGTTATATCCGGGAATGGCCTTCCAAACCCTATCAATTTTCGCATCAGAAGGTGGTATTTCGTATGTAGAAGCATGTTTAACGATACTTTGATATAGAGAATCTGACTGCTTTACTGTCGGGACTTCTGATTGCTTTATTGAAGCAACATACTTGTTCACCATTGGATTGTTAACTAATATCCATGCAGCCAAACCTATTACTAAAAGAATCCAAGCCTTTTTCATCTACCTTTCCCCCTTCCATACACTTTATGTATCGAAGGGACAAGGTAGAACAGAAAAACCGCAGCGGTTGAGGACGCTTTAACATAAAGGCTGTGTTAAAAGTGAATGTTGATTTCCGTTCCAGGCGCGAGCGGTTCGCGGGGCGGGCGGTGAGCCTCCTCGGCGCTAAAGCGCCTGCGGGGTCTCACCTGTCCCGCTGCTCCCGCAGGAGTCTCGTGCCTTCCACTCCAATCAACATTGTGCTCAAAATCAACAATGTTCTTTAACACAGCCAACATGAAAAAAGTCAGGGTGTGTGCCCTGACTTACTTGTTTTTTTCCGGCCTTCAAAAGCCTGTGTGTTGAGAATTGTCCAGCTCCAGGCCATACGCCGCTGAACAGGGCGTTTTGCTTTCCTAGTGATTACTGCTTTTCTTCAGCCTTTTCGCGCTGTTCCTTCAAAACCGCTTTCCTTGATAGGTTCACACGGCCTTGTTTATCAATTTCAGTTACTTTAACTAAGAATTGATCACCAATTTTAACAACATCTTCCACTTTCCCTACCCGCTCTTCCGCAAGTTCCGAAATATGGACGAGTCCGTCTTTTCCGGCAAAAATTTCAACAAAGGCACCAAATTTTTCAATCCGCTTTACCTTGCCAAGATACATTTCTCCAACTTGAACTTCACGAACAATATCTTCAATGATTTTCTTCGCTTTTTGATTCATCTCTTGGTTTGTCGAGGCAATAAAAACAGTACCATCTTGCTCGATATCAATCTTAACGCCGGTTTCTTCGATAATCTTATTGATTTGTTTTCCGCTCGGTCCAATGACATCACGGATTTTATCAGGGTTGATTGTCATAGTTAAGATTTTCGGTGCGAACTGAGAAAGCTCTGATCTTGGTTCCGTAATTGTAGCAAGCATTGAATCTAAAATATGCATTCTTCCCACTTTAGCTTGCTGCAGGGCTTCTTCTAAAATATCGCGGGAAAGACCTTCGATTTTTATATCCATTTGCAGTGCTGTAACACCTTTAGCAGTTCCTGCAACTTTAAAATCCATATCTCCGAGATGGTCTTCCATCCCTTGAATATCAGATAATACCGTATAGTGCTCGCCAGATTTCACAAGACCCATGGCAATACCAGCGACAGGTGCTTTAATTGGCACACCTGCATCCATCATTGCCAATGTACTTGCACAAATACTTGCCTGAGAAGTGGAACCATTGGATTCTAGAACCTCAGAAACAAGGCGGATCGTATATGGAAAATCCTTTTCAGATGGAATAATTGGTTCAAGGGCACGTTCACCCAAGGCACCATGGCCAATTTCGCGACGGCCCGGTCCGCGGATTGGACCTGTTTCCCCTACACTGAATTGAGGGAAGTTGTAATGATGCATAAAGCGTTTCTCTTCTTCAATTCCTAAACCATCAAGAATCTGTACATCACCCATTGCTCCAAGTGTACAAATACTTAAAGCCTGTGTTTGTCCACGCGTAAATAATCCTGACCCATGGGTACGAGGTAATATACTTACTTGCGACGATAATGGTCGGATTTCATCAATTTTACGGCCATCTGGACGGATTTTTTCCACCGTTATTAAGCGGCGGACTTCACCTTTAACCATCTTGTCCAAAATTTGTTTGACTTGTTTCAAATCTTCAGCTGTTGCTTCTTGTTCTTCATACTTAGCCAAAACTTGGTTTTTAACTTCTTTAATGGCATCTTCACGGGCATGCTTTTCTTGAACTTGAATAGCACTGATCATTTCTGATTCGCACATACCTCTTACTTCAGCTTCAAGTTCTGCATCTAATTCATACAATGAAATCTGTCTTTTTTCTTTGCCAACTTCGGCAACAATTTTTTCTTGGAATTCAATTAATCGTTTAATTTCATTGTGACCAAACATAATTGCTTCAAGCATGATTTCCTCGGGAACCTCTAATGCCCCTGCTTCAACCATGTTAATCGCATCTTTTGTACCAGCAACTGTTAAGTGAATGTCACTCTGTTCTGCCTGTTCAACTGTTGGGTTAACGACAAATTCTCCATTAATACGTCCGACAATAACACCAGCAATAGGTCCCTCAAACGGAATATCTGAAGAACTTAGCGCCAACGATGACCCGAACATTGCAGCCATTTCAGTCGAACAATCCTGATCCACACTCATAACAATGCTAATTACTTGAACATCATTACGAAATCCATCGGCAAAAAGCGGGCGGATAGGACGATCGATAAGGCGGCTGGCTAAAATAGCCTTTTCGCTTGGGCGGCCTTCTCGTTTAATAAACCCTCCCGGAATCTTACCAACAGCATACAACCGTTCTTCATAGTTAACTGTTAATGGGAAGAAATCCAAGTTTTTAGGTTCTTTGGAAGCTGTTGCGGTACTTAATACGGCCGTATCACCATAGCGGATCAATACTGCACCGTTTGCCTGCTTTGCCAATTGACCGATTTCGACGGTTAACTTGCGCCCCGCCCAATCCATCGAATATTCATGTTTCGTTTGTTCCATAATTTTACCCCTCTCCATCCAAATCACTTAGGAGGATGATGCGAAATATGACTATCCCGCTGTACTCATCTTACTAAAGATAGCTTATATTAAAAAAGCCATGAAGGCTCATTGTATAAATTCAAATTACTTATAGTATGCACATAATTGCTCTGACTTAAAATATGTATTAAAAATTTTAACCTAATAAAAAAGCGGGAAAATTCCCGCTTCTGTAGACTAACGACGTAGACCAAGCTTATTAATTAACACACGGTAACGTTGAACGTCTTTATTACGTAGGAAAGTCAACAGATTACGACGTTTACCAACCATTTTCAAAAGGCCGCGGCGTGAGTGGTGATCTTTCTTGTGTGTACGTAAGTGATCGTTCAAATTGTTAATTGATTCAGTAAGGACAGCGATTTGAACTTCTGCAGATCCAGTGTCGCTCTCATGAGTTTTGTACTCATTGATAAGTTCATTTTTACGTTCTTGAGTGATTGCCATCCGGATTCACCTCCTAGTTTTTCTATCCCCAGTTACCGAGCAAGCGTCGGTGACTCGACTTGCCAAGCAAAGGTTGTTTTTAATACGTAGTTAAGAATACATTGTTTTACGTCAAAAAGCAAGTAAAAACCTCATTATCTTGTAAGAAATACTTCATTACCTAAGCAAAATTAGAACGGTTGTCGATTTCGGTCAAAGTAATCTAAAACATTTTGTTTATCTTTTTCTATTTGAGTTACCAGTTCTTCAATCCCTGAAAATTTTTGTTCTTTCCGTAAATATAAATGCCATTCAATAACAACTTCATATCCATAAATTTCCCGGTTAAAGTCAAACAGATGTACTTCAACTGATAGCTTTACCGCTTCCTTATTAAATGTTGGTTTGTATCCAACATTGCAAACACCCTCATGCCATTCATTATCCACTTTCATTCTTACTGCATAAACACCGGTAGGCGGAACAATATATGCCTCATTTAAGCCGATGTTTGCCGTTGGAAAACCAATTGTCCGGCCCCGTTTATCTCCATGAATGACCGTGCCTGCCGTCGTATAAAACTTACCAAGAAGCGGTGGAAGCTCCACTGTTTTTCCTTCTTTTAAGAGATTGCGAATTCTCGTCGAACTAACCTTTTCGTTATTGTGCGCAAATTTTGCTACTACTGTGTGAGAAAATTGATCTCTTGAATGAAATGGCAAGGTTTCCATTGTTCCTTTACCCATTCGTCCATACGTAAAATCAAATCCGGCGACAACATGGTGAACATTAAGGGCAATGATAAATTGATCAATAAACTCCTGCGGTAGCAGATTGGCAAAATCTGCGGTGAAATGGACAATAAATAGATAATCAATACCTAAGCTGTCGATAATGTTAATCTTTTCCTCTAACGGAGTTATATACTGTACATGTTTCCTGCCTTTTCCTAACACAACTGATGGATGAGGGTCAAATGTCATGACAGCACTGTGAAATCCCGCTTTTTCCGCTAGCCGTTTGGCTTCGAGGATTACCTGCCTGTGACCGCGATGAACTCCATCAAAATAGCCAAGAGCCATTACTAATGGCGGAAATTCGTTACTTATGTTAGATGGAAAATTAAGTCTTATTATTTCCAAATGAAACTCACCTTTTCTTTTGCGGTAACCTTTTATTCTATCTCGTTTCTTAATACCTTAACTGGTTTAAGTAAACCTAGCTTGTTGGGATGTTTTGCATATATCGCCAATGCCAGGCCGTCTTTAGTTTCTGCAATAATAGGTCCGTTACTAGTGTTTAACTGTTCTGGTATTGGCAATAGTGCACCATTTTTCACTTTCTCTGCTACTTTATCATTAATCAGTAATTTCGGCAAATGAGAAAGTGCTGTTTCCAAAGGTCTTAAAACGGTTGAAATAGTCCCATCAGCCATCATTTTTTCAACCTCTTCAAATGTGAGGCAATCATTCAACGAATAGGATGCGGATTGAATTCTTGTCAGGTGCGACATATGTGCTGGATACCCTAGACGCTCACCAATCATGACCGCCAAGGTGCGGATATAGGTACCCTTACTGCAGCTGACTCTGAATCGGAAACTAATCGTTTCACCAGAATATTCAGTTCGCTCGTCAAGTAATTCTATGGAATAAATCTTCACTCTTCTTGTAGGGCGTTCCACTTCAATTCCTTTCCGTGCATATTCATACAGGCGGACTCCTCCGACTTTTACCGCTGAAAACATAGGGGGTGTTTGTTCAATTTCACCCGTTAATGAATTCAGAACCTGCTGAATTTCTTCAAGAGGAATGGTCCGATTAACCATTTTTTTCTCAACCATTTCGCCAGATGCATCCTCTGTTGTTGTCGAAAAACCAATTGTCACTTCCCCTTCATATGCCTTGCCAGCATCGGTTATGTACTCGGCAACCTTGGTTGCTTTCCCAATACAAATTGGAAGAACACCGGTCACATCAGGGTCAAGTGTGCCGGTATGACCTACTTTTTTTGTTCTTAAAATCTTTCTTAACTTAAAGACACAATCATGTGATGTTAACCCAGCAGGCTTAAATAATGGTAAAATCCCTTCCAAGATTAACTCTCCTCACTAAAATATTCAAAAAAATGGATAGACCAGTGTCTATCCATTTTTCCGTTAAAATGTTACTCTTCTTCATTCTTATCAATTGGTTTATCATCTGTATGCAGTTGATGGAGCAGCGTCTCAATCCGATTGCCATAATCGATTGATTCATCCCATTCAAAGATGATTTCAGGTGTTTTACGAAGGCGAATACGCTGACCAATTTCTGTCCGGATAAAACCTTTTGCCTTGGCCAGACCTTTTAAAGTATTTTCCCGTTGCTCTTCATCACCTAATACAGAAATATAGACCTTAGCTTGTTGTAAATCTCCAGTTACTTCAACATCGGTAACCGTCACAAATCCAATCCGTGGATCTTTGATTTTGCGACTGATGATGTCACCTAGTTCTTTTTTCATTTGTTCTCCAACACGATTTGCTCTGTGGCTCATCACATTCACCTCTTAACTTAAAGCCAATCCATCTCGGTGATCGTTCTTTCTATTTCCGGAAACGAGTCGATAAATTTCAACGCATTTTGCAGCTCCTGCTCTGTCGAAATTCTTGAGGAAGTGACTGCTGCGATCGCAATCTTTGTTCGCTGCCATACATCCTGATAGTCAACTTCAGACACGGATACGTTAAACTTTTGCTTCAATCGTGTAAGGATTCGCTGCAAAACGGCTCGTTTCTCTTTTAACGAATGGGCATCGTAAATGATACATTCACAAACGGCAGCGCCGATGATCATTTACGTTCAATTTCTTCCATTACGTATGCTTCAATGATGTCTCCTTCTTTAACATCATTAAAGTTTTTAATGGTGATACCACATTCATAGCCTTGTGCGACTTCTTTTGCATCGTCTTTGAAACGTTTTAGGGCATCGATTTGTCCTTCAAAGATGACAACTCCGTTACGAATTAAGCGAATGCCGCTGTCACGGGTAATTTTACCATCCGTCACATACGAGCCAGCAATCGTACCAACCTTCGAAACCTTGAATGTCTGGCGAACCTCAGCTTGACCGATGATTTTTTCTTGGAATTCAGGGTCAAGCATCCCCTTCATTGCCGCTTCAATCTCTTCGATAACTTTATAAATGATCCTGTGCAGACGGACATCCACTTTCTCAGCATCTGCAGCACGTTTCGCGTTTACATCTGGGCGAACATTAAAGCCGATAACGATGGCATTTGAAGCCGCCGCAAGACTAATATCCGACTCATTAATCGCACCTGCACCACTGTGGATAATTTTGATGTTGACACCTTGAACGTCGATTTTTTGCAATGAAGCAGCTACGGCTTCTGCAGAACCTTGAACATCTGCTTTAAGGATGATGTTTAAGTCCTTCATTTCACCTTGCTTCAATTGTTCAAACAGCGTTTCTAAGCTTACAATCGATTTTTCCCCGCGATGGGCAACCAATGCCTGATGGGAGCGCGCTTCCCCAACTTGTCGAGCTGTCTTTTCGTCGTCAAACACAACGAAGCGGTCTCCAGCCTGTGGCACATCACTTAATCCAGTAATTTCAACTGGTGTTGATGGGCCTGCTTCTTTGACACGGCGGCCTTTATCATTCACCATCGCACGAACACGGCCATGTGTATGACCAACAACAATCGGATCACCAATTTTTAGCGTTCCGTTTTGTACGAGCAAGGTGGCAACCGAACCGCGGCCCTTATCCAATTGGGCTTCAATTACGGTTCCAACAGCTTTTCTATTTGGATTTGCTTTATATTCTTCTACTTCACCGACAAGAAGAATCATTTCTAAAAGATTATCTATTCCTTCGCCATTTTTTGCAGATAGCGGGACAAAAATAGTATCCCCACCCCATGCTTCAGATACTAAACCATGTTCAGTAAGTTCCTGCATAACACGATCAGCATTTGCGGCCTCTTTATCCATTTTATTAACAGCAACAATAATTGGAACCTCAGCTGCTTTTGCATGGTTAATGGCTTCTACAGTTTGCGGCATTACACCGTCATCTGCAGCTACAACAAGAATGGTAATATCGGTAATTTTAGCACCACGTTGACGCATGGTTGTAAACGCAGCGTGTCCTGGTGTATCAAGGAAGGTGATTTTCTTTCCGTTTTCAACCACTTGATACGCGCCGATATGCTGGGTTATTCCACCAGCTTCTCCTTCAGTTACCTTTGTGTTTCGAATCGAATCAAGCAATGTTGTTTTACCGTGGTCAACATGCCCCATAATGGTAACGACAGAAGGTCTTTCTATTAAGTTTTCCGCACTGTCATCCGTAAAATACACTTCAAGGTCGGTTGTATCGATTTTAATTTCTTCCTCGACCTCGACCCCATATTCCCCAGCGATTAATTCAATTGCATCTTTATCTAACACCTGGTTAATTGTAGCCATCACACCAAGCAAGAAGAGCTTTTTGATGATTTCTGATGGTTCGCGGTAGATTTTTTTCGCTAGCTCTGCTACCGTTAGCGATTCACTAAAGGTAATTTTAGCTGGAAGTTCTCTCTCTTTTCTCTTTTGCGGTGCTGCTTGCTGTACTGGTGTATGGTTTTTCTTCTTATTATTATGATTATTACGATTCTGATTATTATTGTTATTATAAGGTTTGCTCTTTCCTTTTCCCGAACTGAAGGCTTTATTTTCTTTTGATTGAAATTCTTGGTTTTGCTTTTTACCTTCGGCCGCTTTTGGAGGAGACACTACTTTCACCTTGCTAGGAGCAGAATTTTTATCTGCAGCTTCCTCAAATGCTTTAGGTGTTTTCGACTGCACTTGCGGCTTTTGTCCCGATTGTGCCGGTCTTTGATTTTGACGATTTTGCTGCTGGGCAGGGCGATTGCTTGGGCGTTTTTGCTGTCCGCTTTCCTGCTTTTGCTGCGTATTGTTTACCGGCTTTTGCTGTGTATTATTTACCGGCTTTTGCTGCGGTGAATTGGTTGCCTTTTTATTGTAGGCGGCATCAAGTTTCTTGATGTCTGCATCTTCTATTGTTGCCATATGATTGGAAACCTCTATATTCATTTCTTTTAATTTTGTAATGATATCTTTACTTGAAATATTGTGTTTTTTTGCGTATTCATAAACACGGATTTTACTCATATTTTCACCCCCGCTAGATTTAATCGAGCAACGTTATCAATTTTTTTGCAAATCCATCATCCATAACAGCTACAACAACGCGGGCTTCCTTGCCAATTGCTTGACCAAGAAGATGACGGTCCTCAACCATTTTAAATGGAACTTCATAGGAATTACATTTATCTGTAATTTTTTTTGTCGTATTTGCAGATGCATCTGCGGATAATAGTACGAGCTTTGCTTTGCCGTTTCTAATTTCCTTGACGGTTAATTCCTCACCCGTTGTGATTTTACGCGCTCGATTGGCCAAGCCAAGCAATGACATCCATTGTTTTTGATTCATGTGGATGGTCAGTTCTCCTTCTCTATTAACTCAAGTAGTTCTTCGTAGATAGAATCATTAATTGAAACCTCTAAATGATTAGACAAGGTGTTTTTTTTCTTGGCTAGTAAGACAGCTTCTTTGTCCTTTGAAAGGTATGCACCTCTACCGGATTTTTTTCCAGTCAAATCGATGGATACGTCTCCTTCTTTAGAGCGAACGATGCGAACGAGTTCTTTTTTCGGTTTCATTTCACCGGTAGCCACACATTTGCGCATTGGAACTTTTTTTCTAGAGTTCACACGTCTCACCTCAACCTTAATCTATATCTTCTTCGAAATCGAAATCAGTATCAAGCTGGTCATCAAAAAGCCTGATTGGTTCTTCACGCGGGTATATTCCCATTTCACGCGCTTCCGTTTCTGATTTGATATCAATTTTCCAGCCGGTTAATTTCGCGGCAAGCCGGGCATTTTGCCCCCGTTTACCAATTGCCAGGGAAAGCTGATAATCCGGCACTACAACCGTCGTTGCTTTTTCGTTTTCACTCACCATAACATCTAAAACCTTCGATGGACTTAGTGAATTAGCGACAAAGACAACTGGATCATCAGACCACTTAACGATATCGATTTTTTCACCCTTTAATTCATTTACAACTGCTTGAACTCTTGCTCCCTTAGGACCGACACAGGAACCAACCGGATCTACTTCTTGATTGTCCGAGTGTACAGAAATCTTCGAGCGATCCCCGGCTTCACGGGCAACAGATTTAATTTCCACTGTTCCGTCATAAATCTCTGGGACCTCAATTTCGAATAAGCGTTTCAGAAGTCCTGGATGTGTCCGAGAAACGAATATTTGCGGGCCTTTGGTTGTTTTTTCAACTTTGGTTAAAAACACCTTGATTCGGTCGTGGGGCTTATAACGTTCATTTGGCATTTGTTCATTTACAGGAAGTAATGCCTCGATTTTACCAAGGCTGACATAAATAAATTTAGAATCCAGACGTTGAACAATACCAGTCATTATATCTTCTTCACGATCGATAAATTCTGAATAAATGATTCCTCGTTCTGCTTCTCTAACTCGCTGTGTAACCACTTGTTTAGCAGTTTGGGCTGCGATTCTGCCGAAATCCTTTGGAGTAACCTCTATTTCAACAACATCTTCAACCTGATAGTTTGGATTAATTTGTCTTGCATCCTCTAAAGAGATTTCCAGACGTGGATCAAAAACCTGATCGACAACCTCTTTTCGCGCAAAAACTCGCATCGATCCTGTTTGTAAATTAATATCGATTCGAACATTCTGAGCTTGATTGAAATTACGGCGATATGCCGATACGAGTGCTGCCTCAATCGCTTCAATTAAAATCGCTCTGGAAATACCTTTTTCTCTTTCCAGTATTGTAAGAGCATCTAATAATTCGCTGCTCATTTGCTTGTATCCCCCTAATCCTATTCAATTTTTCTTAAGAAAAAATAACAGCTAATCGTGCCATTGCCACTTTTTCATATGGAATTTCTATCAATTTCTTCCGGGTCTTGATTTTGACCTCAATCTTCAATACTTGACCATTAAATTCCAACAATGTCCCTTCGAAGCTTTTTTCACCATCAATTGGTTCATATGTTTTGATAAACACATTTTTGCCAATTGCCATTTGAAAATCTTTGTCTTTTTTTAATGGGCGCTCTGCTCCTGGTGAGGACACTTCAAGAAAATAATTATGGGGAATTGGATCGATTTCATCGAGTTTTTCGCTGAGCCGCTCACTGACAAGTCCGCAATCCTCAATATCAACACCGTTTTCTTTATCAATATATACCCGAAGAAACCAACTTTTTCCTTCTTTCACATATTCAACATCCACTAATTCCAAACCAAGCTCTTGAAAAATTGGTTCAGCAAGCTCTTCTACAACTTCCGTTACTTTGCTCATGCTTTACCTCCTTTTCCGATAATTTCACCCATATTGTATGTAGTTCACGGAAAGTTTTATCAAGTAACACAATACAAATATTAGTAAACAAGACGAAAGAGTGGGTTTCCCCACTCTTAGACACGAGAGTATTTCTTAGTATTTCCAATAAAACTATACCATAACCAACATTTTTATGCAAACCATAACCTAGGCAGAGCGCCTTGTTAGAAAAGGGATAGCTGGTTTTGTTCTGGAAGGGATTTAAGGCAGCCTTGTTTGTCCAAATATTCAAGAATGGTCTTGGATACCTTTCCTCTCTGCTGCAGGTCTTCTTTTGATAAAAATTCTCCTTCTCCCCTTGCCTTCACAATGTTAAAAGCAGCATTTGTTCCCAGACCTGGAATGGAATTAAAGGGGGGAATTAATGTATTGCCTTCAATAATGAAATCTGACGCATCCGATTTGTACAAATCGTAATTTTGGAAAACAAACCCTCTTTCGGTCATCTCAAGGGCCAATTCTAAAACTGTTAATAAGTTTTTCTCTTTATTTGAGGCTTCTAAGCCCTTTGCATTTATTTCTTCTATTTTTGCCCGGATGGCTTCTGACCCGCGCGACATCGCCTCAATGTCAAAATCCTCGGCGCGGACTGTGAAATAGGCGGCGTAATAAAGAAGCGGCAGATGAACTTTAAAATAGGCAATTCGTACTGCCATTAACACATAGGCAGCCGCATGCGCCTTTGGGAACATATACTTAATCTTTTTACAAGAATCAATATACCATTCCGGAACTTCATTTTTCCTCATTTCCGCTTCCATTTCTTCACTTAAGCCTTTTCCTTTACGGACTGATTCCATAATTTTAAAGGCAAACGAAGGCTCTAGTCCTTGATAAATAAGGTACACCATGATGTCGTCCCGACAGCCGATTACTTCGCTCAAGTTACACGTTTTATTATGGATTAATTCTTGGGCATTTCCCAGCCAAACATCTGTCCCATGTGAGAGTCCTGAGATTTGAACGAGTTCTGAAAATGTTGTTGGTTTTGTATCCTCAAGCATTTGTCTTACGAATCGCGTTCCAAACTCTGGTATCCCAAGTGTCCCTGTTTTACACATAATCTGCTGTTCTGTCACACCTAAAGATTCAGTACCGCTGAAGATTTTCATCACTTCAGGATCATCCGTTGGAATTGTTTTCGGATCCATCCCGCTCAGGTCCTGAAGCATCCTAATAACCGTCGGGTCGTCGTGACCGAGAATATCAAGCTTTAACACGTTATCATGGATGGAATGGAAATCAAAATGAGTTGTCTTCCATTCAGATGTTCGATCATCTGCAGGGAATTGAATCGGTGAAAAATCATAAACATCCATATAATCAGGAATAACGATGATGCCGCCAGGATGCTGCCCCGTTGTTCTTTTCACCCCTGTACAGCCAGAAGCAAGCCGGTCCACTTCAGCGCCGCGCAAGGTAAGATTATTATCGTTTTGATAGGCTTTTACATAGCCAAATGCTGTTTTATCGGCCACCGTTCCAATCGTACCGGCACGGAACACATTATCCTCACCAAACAGGACCTTTGTATAGTTATGGGCACGCGGCTGATACTCACCCGAGAAATTTAAATCGATATCCGGGACCTTATCCCCTTTAAAACCAAGGAATGTTTCAAATGGAATATCATGCCCGTCTTTCGTGTATTTGGAACCGCACTCGGGGCAGTTTTTATCTGGCAAATCAAATCCAGATCCAACAGACCCATCATTAAAGAACTCTGAGTGCTTACATTTAGGGCAAACATAATGCGGCGGCAATGGATTAACTTCCGTTATTTCTGTCATGGTGGCAACAAGGGATGAACCGACAGAACCCCTTGAGCCTACAAGGTAGCCATCATCCAAGGATTTTTTTACAAGCTTGTGAGAAATCAAATAAATAACGGCAAAACCATGTCCAATGATACTTTTCAGTTCTTTTTCCAGGCGTGCTTCAACAATTTCCGGTAGTGTATCACCATAAATTTTCCGTGCCATTGAATAACTCATTTCGCGCATTTCTTCATCGGCACCTTCAATTCTTGGTGTATATAAATCATCTTTTATTGGTTTAATGTCATCAATCATATCGGCGATTTTATTCGTGTTAATGACGACAATCTCCTTAGCCTTTTCCTTACCCAAAAACGAAAAGGCATCCAGCATCTCATTAGTTGTCCTAAAGTGGACATCAGGAAGCTTGTGGCGGTTCAGCGGGTTGGCCCCGCCTTGCGAGTTAATTAATATTTTCCGATAAATTTTATCATTTTCATTTAAATAATGGACATTTCCCGATGCGGCGACAGGAATGCCTAATTTATCGCCAAGGTTTACAATCTTAGTAATAATATCTTCCATTGCCTTTTCATCGCGGACCAATTCCATTTCAATCAACGGAGCATTAACTTCTTTCGGCATGACCTCGATATAATCATAAAATCGTGCTGCTGCTTCAACTTCCTCAGGAGATTTTTGCATCATTCCTTCAAAAACTTCGCCTTTGCTGCAGCCTGAGCCTACAAGGATGCCTTCTCTGTATTTTTGAAGAACAGATCTCGGAATTCTCGGCACTCTGTAAAAATACTCTATATGAGAAATCGAAACTAGTTTAAATAAGTTCTTTAATCCAGCCTCAGTTTGCGCTAAAAGTGTGCAATGAAATGGTCTAGCACGTTGATAGGCATTCCCTTTTCCCATGTTATTGTTAAACTCATCATGGTATTGGATCCCTTTTTCAAGCGCGTCTTTAAGCATTTTTAACAGTAAATACCCTGTTGCCTCAGCATCATAAATAGCACGGTGATGTTGGGTTAGGTCAATATCAAACTTCTTAGTCAGTGTGTTTAAGCGATGGTTTTTCATTTCGGGATAAAGAAACCGACCCAGCTCTAGTGTATCAATAACCGGGTTAGCGGCCTTATCTAGTCCAATTTTTTTATAGCCAACATTTAGGAAGCCCATATCGAAAGAGGCGTTATGAGCAACAAGGATTGCATCCCCCGCCCAGTCATAAAATCTTCTGAGGACTTCTTCAACTTCCGGGGCAGTTTGCACCATATCATCTGTAATCCCGGTAAGGTTAATGGTCGTTGCCGATAAACGGTGGTGCGGGTTAGCAAATGACTCAAACCGATCAATGATGTCCCCATCTTTCACCTTAACGGCCGCAAGTTCGATAATCGTATCATATACTGCAGAAAGACCTGTCGTTTCAACGTCAAAGACTACAAATGTATCTTCCGCTAGTAAACGGTTTGCGTCATTATAAGCGATTGGTACGCCATCATCGACCAAATTCACTTCCACACCGTATAAAATTTTAATGTCGTTTTTCTTTCCGGCACCATATGCCTCTGGAAATGATTGGGCACCGGCGTGGTCTGTCACGGCAATGGCTTTATGGCCCCATTTTTTTGCTTGGGCAATAAGTGCACTTACAGGTGTCACAGCATCCATTTGACTCATTGGTGTATGCAGATGGAGTTCCACACGTTTTTCATCATCCGGTGCTGTATCCTTCCGCTGAGCAGGTTTAATTTCATTTATGTCATTTCCAATCATCACGAGGTCACGAACGAAGGTATCGTTTTGAATGCTTCCCCGAACCTTAACCCACATCCCCTTTTTAACAAGCTGAAAAAGAGCAGCATCTTCTTTATCTCTCGAAAACATTTTCACCATAATCGAGCTGGTATAGTCGGTTATTTTGAAGGTAAGCAGTGACCGCCCGCTTCGGAGCTCGCGAATCTCGGCATCAAAGATATAGCCTTCAACCGCTATTCTTCTTTCCTCATCAACAATATCTATGAGACTGCGGAATTCACTATTATCCTTAATGGTGAGTCCAATCGTAAGTGGGCCTTGTGGAGCATCTCCAGATGACTGGTCCTTTTCAGCCTCTTTCTTTTGTAATTCAACCAATGCTTGAAGTCCTCGTTCCTGGTCTTCCTTTTGCTTGGCAAGTAAGAATTGCTGATATTCTTCATTTTTTTCTTCGATATTTATTTCCGTCTCAATCGATAAAATAGGAAATCCGAAAGATTGATAAATATCAGTGATAGTCCCGCCATATTTCCGCTTTATCGCTTGACCCTCGGTATCATTACGGACAGTGACAGTAAGCTTATTCCCATTCACCTCGGGGTGTTGTTCATTTAGCAGCTTTAATAGCGGCGGTGCAATACCATCAATTTGCTGAATACAATAACTCCAATATTCTTTTATTAATTCTGGTGACATTGTTTGATTGGATACTTGAATATTATATGAAATTGTTGCGATATTCGAAAAGGTTCTCTCTAACTGAGTCATAAACCGAAGATAAACATTGTAGGGAAGGATTTTTTCAAATAAAAATTGAAAATGCCATTTCCTTGCTTTCTTTTCAACTAAAAGTCTTTCTATTTGCGCGTTGTTGAAATGGACTACAATCGTATCCTCAACCAATTGCAGCTGCTGGAGCAAGAGTTGAAATCGCTCTTTATTCCCTAAGGTTTGATCGCTCAAGCGTCTCTCTCCCATCTATTAAAAAATCACTTATTTTCTCTATGTCAAAGCATTATTATATCATATGATACATGATGATTCGGATTAATTCGACAGAAAACTTCATCCATTTACGGAAATCCTTTTATGGAAAATAAATAAGGGGCCGTAGTCACGGCCCCTTACGTTATTATAAGAAAAATCTTTGTATATCATTCCAGGTAACAACAAGCATCAGCAGCATAAGGAGAGCGAATCCGATAAAGTGAACCATTCCTTCCTTTTGACGGTCAATTGGTTTCCCGCGCACTGCTTCGACAGCAAAAAACATTAATCTTCCACCATCAAGAGCAGGGATAGGCAACAGATTCATAATCCCTAAGTTAATGCTTAAAATCCCGGCCCATTTCATTAAGTAATAAATTCCTGATTTGGCTACCTCAGCAGTTGAATTGTATATTCCAACAGGACCAGATAACGCATCGATTGAAAACTGTCCGGTTACAAGCTTACCAACCATGACAAAAATTTGCTTTGTCCAGAAATAGGTTTCAGTGAATCCGGATTTAACAGCTTGCACCGGAGATTTTTCGACGGGGCTGTAAACACCGATGATCCCCATTTTCTGGCCTTCAACTATTTTCTCGAGCGGTGTAACAGGAATTTCCGTTTCAGTGCCATCACGAATGACTGCAAAATCAAGTTTTTTATTTGGGTTTTTTCGAATGATTTCAACAACATCTGACCAGCTCGAAATTTCAGAGCCATTAATACTCTGGACGACATCATCTTGCTTAAGCCCTGCAGCTTTGGCAGCACCATCAGGGGTTATTACACCCAATTTGGGTTCATTTGAAGGTACACCCTGCAGTAAAGCGATGATAATAAACACAAAGAAGGCAAGAACAAAGTTCATCATCGGACCAGCAAAAATCGCCAAGAATCGTTGCCATAATGTTTTTGAACCAAATTGCCGGTCAATTGGAGCAATTTGTGATTCCACGCCATTTTCAACGATAACCGCCTGTGGATGAATGGAAAATGTTCGTAAGCTTTCATTTTCATCTTCCGGGAAACCCTTTATGACTAATTCCCGTTCAATATCCGCATGCTCCACTTCTACAATCCGGCAATTGGGGAACTTTTCTTTATTATTAAGGATTATTTTTTCTACTTTTTCTTCCTTGTCAAGCAAAAGGCCAATCCGGTATCCCGGCTTAATTTCAACCATTTCTGGATCTTCGCCTGCCATACGGACAAACCCGCCAATTGGCAATAATCGAATCGTATAGGTGGTTTCTCCTTTTTTATGCGTGAACACTTTAGGACCCATACCGATTGCAAATTCGCGGCAAAGGATCCCTGCCCGTTTTGCGAAAATGAAATGACCTAGTTCATGAAAGAAGACGAGTGCGCCAAAAATAACAATAAAGGCTATAACTGTACTCAAAAATAAAACCACCTTTTTTATAGAAGTGAATGTACAAAATGTCTCGTTTCTTTATCTACCTCTTGGATTACAGCTAAACTTGGGTGCGCTATGGTTTGATGTTTGCTTAATGCCTTCTCAATCAAATCTTCAATCTGTAAGAAACGAATCTTCCCCTCTAAAAATGCTGCGACTGCTGCTTCATTAGCAGCATTCAAAACAGTTGGCATCGTTCCACCTTCTTTACCAGCGATATAAGCAAAATGAAGGCAGCGGAACCTGTCAACATCCATTACTTGAAAGTGCAGTTTGCCAATCTGCGCCAAGTCCAGCCGATTGGCGGACAAACGCGGAAGCCGATCCGGGTATGTAAGTGCATATTGAATCGGCACTCTCATATCAGGTGTTCCTAATTGAGCAATAATACTGCTGTCATGAAATTCAACCATCGAATGAATGATACTCTCTTTATGGAGCAGTACATCAATTTTTTCATAAGGTATTTGAAACAGCCAATGAGCCTCAATTACTTCCAATCCTTTGTTCATCATGGTTGCGGAATCTATTGTGATTTTCGCACCCATTGACCAATTGGGATGGTTTAATGCTTCTTGGACTGTTACATTTTCTAATTCTTTCCGGGAGCGATCACGAAAGCTGCCCCCTGAAGCAGTTAAAATTAATCTTTCAATATTTTTCTCTTTTTCTCCTTGTAATGCTTGAAAAATAGCGGAATGCTCACTATCAACTGGAAGCAGCGAAACATTATTCCTTTTGGCGGCATCCATAACTAAATGGCCTGCCGTAACAAGTGTTTCTTTATTTGCGATTGCAATTGTTTTTCCGCATTCAATTGCCTGTAAAGTAGGATTTAAACCAACACTGCCAAGAACGGCATTAACAAGAATGTCTGCTTTTTCATAAACCGCAATTTCGATTAGTCCTTCATTACCATACGTAAACTTTATATGTGGGAATTCTGCTTTTAATGTATTACAGTCATGATAATCTTGTACAGAAATAAGCTCGGGCTGAAATTCTCCAATAATTTTTCGTGCCATTTCTATATTTTTACCTACGGAAATGGCAGCTAATTTAAATTCTGTTGGATGCTCTCGAATTACATCTAATGTCTGAGTGCCAATCGACCCTGATGCTCCCATTAAACTAATAATTTTCACAAATTTCAACTCCTAAAAAGTAAAGCACATTCACTTTATTACCAAAGGTGGAAAAAGTGCAATAATGGCCAGACAAATAATAAGCTGTCAAAGCGATCGAGGATTCCACCATGACCGGGTAATATTTTACCGGAATCTTTTACGTTAAAGTGACGCTTAAATGCTGATTCAACTAAATCCCCAATTTGTCCGAACACAGAAAGTACCACTGTTATTCCGATTATCGAGCCTTTAATATCAGTGAATAATACAAATAAAACTGCTACAATGACTGCACATACGACACCGCCGATTGATCCTTCAACCGTCTTGTTAGGACTGATTTCCGGCCAAAGCTTTCTCTTTCCCAATGCTTTCCCGATAAAGTAAGCCCCTGAATCTGTCGCCCAAATCATAAATAAGGAATATAAAATATAGACAAGTCCACCCTCTACCCTTGTTTCAAAGAAAAAGTAAAAGCCAATGCCCACATAAAGTGCGGAAAGGATAGAGAATGAAACGTCTTCAAATGTAAATCGATTCTTTGTGATCACGGTATAAGCTAATAATAAGAGTATAAACACAATGCACAGCTCTGTTTTTGAATAATAGAAAGTATCTAGGACATGCTTATATTTCTCAGGGAAAAGGAGGGCCCAAAGAAACAAGACTGATAATAATCCGTGACCGGAAAAGATGCTTAGGTTTTTCATTTTATATAACTCATACAAGCCAATAGTCGCCAAAAAATACGTTAAAAGTACAAGAGGAATTCCACTATAATAAACAATCGGCAAAAATAATGCCGCAGCAACGACTCCTGTTATGATTCTTTGCTTCATCTAATAGTTCAACACCTTTTTTTGTTCTATAAACCGCCAAACCTACGCTGGCGATTTTGGAAGGTTTCTATTGCTTCCAGCAAATGTTCCTCACTAAAATCAGGCCATAATACATCTGTAAACCAAAGTTCGGAGTAAGCCAATTGCCAGAGCATAAAGTTGCTCAAACGTATTTCACCACTAGTCCGGATTAATAGGTCTGGATCAGCAAAATTAGCCGTCATCATGTAAGATGAAAAGGCTTTTTCGTCTAGTTCTGTTTCCTTCAGTATGCCATTATTGCAATCATTTAAGACTTGCTTAACGGCATCGAGAATTTCCGACCTGCTTCCATAATTCAAGGCAAAGTTTAAGACTAGTCCATTATTATGTTTTGTTTCTTCTATAGCTTTTTCAATTGCATGCAAGGTATGTACTGGAAGCTGATTTTTATAACCCATCATTTTCACTTGAACATTGTTCTCAACTAATTCAGGAAGAAATGTACCTAAAAATTCTTCTGGCAGCCTCATGATATATTCCACTTCATTTTTTGGACGCTTCCAGTTTTCAGTCGAAAAAGCATATAATGTTAGCGTTTTGATTCCTAGCTTATTTGCCAGCATCGTTGTTTTCCGGACAACCTTCATACCTTCATGATGGCCGGCAATTCGTGGCAACGCCCGTTTCTTTGCCCACCGTCCATTGCCATCCATAATAATTGCCACATGATTAGGAACAGGCATTTTTTTTATTTCTTCTATTTTATCTCGGAGTGTAGAAGAATCTTTTGGGTTCTTCCCAAGCCAAAATTTTTTAAACATAACATTGCTCCTCAATTAGTTAATCATTTCCTCCGATAATAAATCATTTCCAGCAAACCCAGTCTGATGTAATGTAAAGGAATGTCAGGGTAGCATGCTCTTATCATACCAAAAAAGCTAGAAGATATCTCTACTAAATAACTTATGTAAAATTAAAGAAATGAAGAATAGTAAATCAGAGAAAGTCCAATGCAATATATACAAATTGAAAAAGGTTTAACAATAGTGAAAAAAACCCCCTAAGAAGAGGGTTCTTACTAGAAATCCGGAAATCCGGAAGCAATTTACACTTCTAAAATTTCTTTTTCTTTATCTTTGGTGATTTGATCAATTTTCGTAATATTATCGTCTGTTAACTTTTGAATATCATCAGAATAGCCGCGAAGAGCATCCTCGGTAATGTCGCCATTTTTCTCCAACTTCTTTAAATCATCATTGGCATCACGGCGAATGTTACGGACAGCAACTTTAGCTTCTTCAGATTCTTTTTTAACTAATTTCACAAGTTCCTTGCGGCGCTCTTCTGTCAATTGTGGTATCGCAAGACGAATGACCATCCCGTCATTAGAAGGATTTAATCCTAAATCAGACTTAAGAATTGCTTTTTCAATATCACCAAGGATGGATTTATCATATGGCTGAATAACAAGCAGTCTAGCTTCCGGTGTAGAAATCCCCGCCATTTGGTTAACAGGTGTAGGTGCACCATAATAATCAAACGTAATTCTGTCAAGCAATGAAGCACTCGCTCTTCCGGCACGGATGCTGGCAAGCTCGCGTGAATAAGACTGAATCGCTTTTGTCATTCGATCCTTTGTAGTAGAGATGACTTGTTTTGGCATTAATTTTTCCCCCTAACGATAGTTCCAATTTTTTCGCCCATAACGGCTTTTTTAATATTTCCTTGTTCCATAATTGAGAAAACAATGAGTGGGATATCATTATCCATACATAAGGAAGAAGCAGTTGAATCCATGACCGCTAAGCCTTCCTTAAGAACATCCAGGAATGATAGGTCTTCGTATTTCGTAGCATTCGCATCAATCCGCGGGTCGGCAGAATAGACCCCATCCACATTGTTCTTCGCCATTAAAATGACTTCCGCATCAATTTCTGCTGCTCTTAAAGCAGCCGTTGTATCTGTAGAAAAATAAGGGTTACCTGTACCTGCCGCGAAAATGACAACTCGCTTTTTTTCTAGATGCCTAATGGCACGACGTCTGATGTAAGGCTCCGCAACCTGGCGCATTTCAATGGATGTTTGCACCCGGGATTCAATCCCTAAATTCTCCAAACTATCTTGAAGTGCTAAAGAATTCATGACCGTAGCCAGCATGCCCATATAATCGGCAGTTGCCCTATCCATACCCATTTCACTGCCGATTTTCCCGCGCCAAATGTTGCCGCCGCCAACAACAACTGCAACTTCAACTCCGAGCTCTGCTATTTCCTTTACTTGAATCGCAATCGATTTGATGACAGAAGGTTTAATTCCAAAGCTCGATTCACCTGCAAGTGCTTCCCCGCTCAATTTTAAAACCACGCGTTTGTACTTAGGACCGCTCATATAAACCTCCATATGTATAAAATTTATCTTAAAAATAGGGAACACACCGTGTCCCCTATTCAAAAACCTATTACAGTAACATTCCCTTTTAACTTCTTTTTTTAAGTTAGAGAATATTTGACTATTGTTTGTTTACTTGGTTCATAACTTCTTCAGCAAAGTTATCTTCACGCTTCTCGATGCCTTCGCCTACTTCGTAACGTACGAATTCGCGTAAAGTTGCACCTTTAGATTCAACAAATTGACGCACTTTTTGATCAGGGTTTTTAACGAAAGTTTGGTCAAGGACACATACATCTTCAAAGTATTTTCCAAGACGACCTTCTACCATTTTAGCAACGATATTTTCAGGCTTGCCTTCGTTAAGAGCTTGTGTTGTTAACACTTGACGCTCACGTTCAACTTCTTCTTGTGATACTTGATCACGAGAAACATATTTTGGTCTTAGCGCAGCGATGTGCATCGATACATCTTTAGCAGCATCGGCATCTGTAGTCCCCTCTAGAACGGATAGCACGCTGATGCGTCCACCCATATGAAGGTAAGCGCCAAATGCATCATTATCTGTTTTTGACAGAACAGCAAAACGACGAAGTGAAAGTTTTTCTCCAATTTTAGCAATTGCAGCGTTGATATGGTCGGCAACAATTGCACCGTTTTCCATTGTTTGCGCTGTCGCTTCTTCAACAGTTGCAGGTTTGTTTTTAATAAGATGTTCAGCAAGTTCTTTCACAAGTGTTTGGAAACCTTCGTTTTTCGCAACAAAGTCCGTTTCAGAGTTTACTTCAAGAATAACAGCATCATTCCCTGCTGTTAAGATAGAAGTTAAGCCTTCAGCTGCAACACGGTCCGCTTTATTAGCAGCTTTTGCGATTCCTTTTTCGCGTAAGAAATCAATTGCTTTTTCCATATCACCATTTGTTTCTGTAAGTGCCTTTTTACAATCCATCATACCTGCACCCGTTTTTTCACGAAGTTCTTTTACCATTTGCGCAGTAACTGCCATAATTTTTTTCCTCCTTAAATTTCTATGTATTCATATCTTTGCCAATGAACGTTAAGATAAACTATTCTTTAAAAAAAGGTGATAAAGGGTCTCCCTCTTATCACCTTTTCATGAAATCACTACTTGGAATTGTCTTGCTTATGCTTGAACTTCTTCGCCTTGTTTTGCTTCAAGGATGGCATCTGCCATTTTACCTGTTAAAAGCTTAACCGCACGAATCGCATCGTCATTCGCTGGAATCACTACATCGATTTCATCTGGATCACAGTTTGTATCAACAATACCTACGATAGGAATGTTTAATTTCTTAGCTTCTGCAACTGCGATGCGCTCTTTACGAGGGTCGATGATGAAAAGTGCATCAGGAAGCTGTTTCATATCTTTGATCCCGCCTAAGAATTTTTCAAGGCGTTCTTGTTGTTTCTTTAATTGAACAACTTCTTTTTTCGGTAATACTTCGAAAGTACCGTCTTCAGACATTCTTTCGATATCTTTTAAGCGGGCAATACGCTTTTGGATTGTTTCAAAGTTAGTTAATGTACCACCTAACCAGCGTTGGTTAACATAGTACATACCAGAACGGCCTGCTTCTTCTTTAACAGAATCTTGAGCCTGTTTCTTTGTACCAACAAATAGAACTGTTCCGCCGTTACCAGCAAGTTCCTTTACCCAGTTGTATGCTTCTTCAACCTTTTTAACTGTTTTTTGAAGGTCGATGATGTAGATACCGTTACGCTCTGTGAAGATATATTTCTTCATTTTCGGGTTCCAACGGCGAGTTTGGTGTCCGAAGTGTACACCAGCTTCAAGCAATTGCTTCATAGAAATGACTGACATGTTTATTCCTCCTAATGGTTTGTTTTCCTCCGCTCTTCTCATTTTTAAACAGAAACTGTCATGAACAGCACCATCTGCTTAAATCAAAGAGCGTGTGTATTAACACCATGAAATAATATAGCACATGTACTATAAACAATCAAGCTGAACTTATAAAAAAATCCCCAGGCATGCCTGAGGATTAATTATTATTTAGATCTTAGTTTATCAAGTTCTACTAGAAACTTGTCGTTTAAGACCTTGATATATGTTCCTTTCATACCAAGGGAACGAGATTCAATTACGCCTGCGCTCTCAAGCTTTCTTAACGCATTAACAATGACCGAACGGGTAATACCAACGCGGTCCGCGATTTTTGAAGCAACCAATAAGCCTTCATGGCCATTTAGTTCTTCAAAAATATGTTCAATTGCTTCTAACTCACTATAGGATAATGAACTGATTGCCATTTGAACAACCGCTTTGCTCCTAGCTTCTTCTTCAATTTCTTCTGATTTTTCTCGTAAAATTTCCATTCCTACAACTGTTGCACCGTATTCAGCAAGAATAAGGTCATCATCTTGGAATTTTTCATGCAGTCTTGCAAGGATTAATGTGCCGAGACGCTCCCCGCCGCCAATCATCGGAACAATTGTTGTCCATCCTTCACGGAATAGCTCTCTGTTCTCTACTGGAAAAGCGGTATATTGACTTTCGACATCAAGATTTGATGAAGTTTCTTGAATATTAAATAACCCATTTGTATACTCTTCAGGAAATTGACGGTCTTCGAACATTTTTTTCATTCGTTCGTTTTCAATTTGCTGATAAATGGAAAAGCCTAAAAGTTTCCCGCGGCGGCTGACAATATAAACATTCGCTTCAATCGTCTCACTTAAAGTCTCAGACATTTCCTTGAAATTAACTGGCTTTCCAGCGGCTTTTTGCAATAATACATTAATTTTTCTCGTTTTTGATAGTAAATCCATCGTGTTTCTTCCTCCTAATTGACTAAAACCATTATTAAATTTATTGTTTTTTTGATGTAATAGCTATATATGCTTCAAACGTCCTACCATATAATCAGGTGAAGGAGTCCTGTTCCTAAAGGATGAATTGGCTTAAATCTTTATTTTTAGAAATAGCACCAAGCTTATCATCTACATACTGTGGTGTAATTGCGACTTTCGCCAATGAAATATCAGGAGCTTCAAAAGACAAGTCTTCTAAAAGCTTTTCTAATATCGTATGAAGACGTCTTGCACCAATATTATCTGTATTTTGATTCACTTCGAATGCTATTTCAGCGATTCTACGAATAGCATCGTCAGAAAATTCAATTTGTATACCTTCTGTTTCCAATAATGCTTGGTATTGCTTAATTAAGGCATTATCCGGTTCAATCAAGATTCTAAAGAAATCATCAACAGTCAGCTTCGTTAATTCCACGCGAATTGGAAAACGCCCTTGAAGTTCAGGAATTAAATCAGACGGTTTTGCCATATGAAATGCTCCTGCCGCGATAAATAGAACATGATCTGTTTTAATCGAACCATATTTGGTTACGACTGTCGAACCTTCTACAACTGGCAGGATATCCCTTTGGACACCTTCTCTTGATACATCGGCAGAGGAGCCGCCAGAATTTTTGCTAGCAATTTTATCAATTTCATCAATAAAAATAATCCCTGTCTGTTCGGCACGATAAATGGCTTCAGATGTTACTTCATCCATATCAATGAGCTTTGCAGCTTCTTCGCTTGTTAATACCTTTCTTGCTTCCCGAACAGTTAATTTTCTCTTTTTGCGTTTTTTCGGCATAAAGTTGCTGAGCGCATCCTGCATATTCATACCCATTTGTTCAATTCCCGAGCCTTGAAGCATATCAAACATGGATGGCGCCTGCTCCTCGACATCTACCGTAACGATTTCATCCTCTAATTCACCCAAAGCTAATTTCTCTTTGACAATCTTCCGTTTTTCCTGAACCGAGTAATCTTCCTGATGTGTCTCTTGCTCTTCAGTGGAATTTCCGCCCCCAAACAACATTTCCAGCGGATTTTTATAGTTGGATGCTTTTTTTGCTGTAGGAACGAGTAAATCAACAAGCCTGCCGTTGGCATTTGCCTCGGCCCGTTCTTTTACACTCTGCATTCGATCCTCTTTTACTAAACGAACAGATGTTTCCGCAAGATCTCTAACCATTGATTCAACATCACGGCCAACATAACCAACTTCTGTAAATTTAGTAGCTTCTACCTTAATAAACGGGGCACCGACGAGCTTGGCAATCCTTCTGGCAATTTCTGTTTTCCCAACCCCGGTCGGTCCAATCATCAAAATATTTTTTGGAATGATTTCTTCCCGAAGCTTATCATTCAATAAGCTCCTTCGATATCGGTTCCTTAGTGCTACCGCTACCGCCTTCTTTGCATCCTTCTGTCCAATAATATACTGGTCAAGCTTTTCTACAATTTGGCGCGGGGTTAAATTAGTTGTACTTCCCATAGTTATTAATCTCCTTCCCGTTATAGCTCTTCCACGATGATATTGTGGTTCGTGTATACACAAATTTCAGCAGCTATTTCTAAAGAAGCTTTCGCTATTTCTTTCGCAGATAAATGTTCTCCTGAATATTTTTTCAATGAACGCCCTGCAGCTAATGCGTAATTTCCCCCAGAGCCAATTGCGAGAATACCATCGTCAGGTTCGATAACCTCACCAGTTCCGGATACGAGCAGCAAATAGTCCTTATTCATGACAATTAGCATGGCTTCTAACTTTCTGAGGATTTTATCGCTCCTCCACTCCTTCGCAAGCTCGACAGCTGCTCTTTGAAGATTACCATTAAATTCCTCTAATTTTCCTTCAAAAAGTTCAAAGAGGGTGAACGCATCGGCAACAGAACCGGCAAAGCCGGCCAGCACCTTTCCATTAAATATCTTTCTAACCTTTTTTGCTGTGTGCTTCATCACTACAGCATTGCCAAATGTAACTTGACCATCACCTGACATGGAGCATTCACCATTATGATGGATTGCAAATATAGTTGTTGCATGAAATTGGCCCATTTAGCTAGCCCTCCTTTTGGAGTATTTTCCTTTTGCGTCTTGGACTGATATGTAACAAAAGAATAAATCTAGGACATTTAGTTATGGAAACTGTATTCATTTATACCCTCAGATGATTTGCACTATACGTTTTTCAAGTAATATTCGTTGTTCATCCATGGAAAGTAAGAAAATACTGATAGCATGTTGGGAATGTTCAATTCTATATTTTGAGTAATTACTCTCCGTTTGTAAATACACAATAAATAAAGTTAATAAAACATTCACATTTATCACAATATTTTCTTTGCAAGGGCTACTAAATCGTAACATACTTCGATAACCCTTGCAATAAACTTTACAAAAATTTCACAAAGTTCTGAATTGTTTCCAAGGCACGGTTTGCATGCTTTAGGTTTCTTTCCTGTTTCCCTTTTATTCTTTCTGGCAATTCTGGGAATAATCCGAAATTTGCATTCATCGGCTGGAAATTACCAGGATTGGCCGTGGTGATATAACGCGCCATGCTTCCAATAGCGGTTTCAGCAGGAAATACAACAGGGTCCATCCCTTGAACCAATCGGGAGGCATTGATGCCGGCAATTAATCCGCTAGCCGCCGATTCGACATATCCCTCAACACCGGTCATTTGACCAGCGAAGAATAAATCTTCACGGTTTTTGAATTGATAAGTTGCTTCCAGTACCTTTGGTGAATTGATAAAGGTATTGCGGTGCATAACACCATAGCGAATAATTTCTGCATTTTCAAGTCCGGGGATTAACTGAATAACTTCTTTTTGTGCCCCCCACTTTAAATGTGTCTGAAATCCGACAATATTAAATAGAGTTCCAGCGGCATCATCTTGACGGAGCTGTATAACTGCAAATGGCCTTTTTCCGGTTTTCGGATCCTCTAAACCAACCGGTTTTAATGGTCCAAATAACATCGTCTTTCTCCCTCTTGATGCCATTACCTCAATTGGCATACAGCCTTCGAAAAAGATTTCCTTTTCAAATTCCTTTAATGGCACTGTCTCTGCAAGAGTAAGGGCTTCATAAAAACGATTAAACTCTTCTTCCGTCATTGGACAGTTTAAATAGGCTGCATCGCCCTTATCATAGCGGGATTTCAAATAAACCTTATCCATGTTTATACTTTCTTTTTCCAGAATCGGTGCTGCGGCATCATAAAAATAAAGGTATTCCTCGCCCGTTAAGCTTTTCAGCTGTTCCGAGAGGTGCGGACTTGTTAGTGGTCCTGTTGCAATCACAGTATGACCTTCAGGAATTTCGACTACTTCCTCGTTAACGACAGTAACGTTCTCATGGTTTTTGACCAGTTCGGTAACTTTTGCAGCGAATTCATGACGGTCAACCGCCAATGCACCGCCTGCCGGAACGGAACACTCGTCAGCCGCGGCTATAATCACGGAATCAAGCTTTCTCATTTCTTCTTTTAAGACGCCAACGGCATTTGTCAATGTATTGGCCCTGAGTGAATTACTGCAAACCAATTCTGCAAATTTATCTGTATGGTGCGCTGGTGTCTGCTTTACTGGACGCATCTCATAAAGGCGCACCTTAATGCCGCGTTTTGCAATTTGCCATGCCGCTTCACTTCCCGCCAATCCGGCACCAACTACGTTTATTTCTTTCATGTTATACCTCCTGAAATTCATCCATAAACATTGGTTAAGTAATATTTTGAGTAGAAGAGTACTATTTATATATCTTTCCCACATTTAAGTCCATCTAGCATTGTACTATACGGATGAAAAAGAAAAAAGTTTTAAATACTTACAAAAATAAAAAGAGTGGAACTTTCCCACTCTTAGCTTTGCGGCTCTTCCTTGTAATCACAATTCGAACATTGGACCTGAACACCTTTTTTTAATTTCTTTTCAACTAGCAGGCCTTCACATTTTGGACAGGGGCGAGGTAATGGTTTATCCCATGAGATAAACTCACATTCCGGATATCTGGTACAGCCATAGAACAGCCTTTTTTTCTTACTTTTACGTTCGATAATTTGTCCTTCCTTACATGTAGGACAGGTAACACCAATTTCCTTGACGATCGGTTTTGTATTGCGGCAATCAGGGAAATTGCTGCAAGCCATGAATTTTCCGTACCGGCCCATTTTAAACACCATCGGGCTGCCGCAGTTTTCACAATCCTCGCCAGCAGGTTCATCTTTGATTTCTATTTTTTCCATTTCTTTTTCTGCTATTTTTAAATTTGTCTCGAACTCTTGGTAAAATGTATCTATGACTTTTATCCAAGTCATTTTTCCATCTTCAACATAGTCTAATCCCTTTTCCATCCTCGCAGTAAATTCCACGTTTATGATTTCCGGGAAAAACTCTACCATCACTTCATGAATGATTTCCCCTAGTTCAGTAGGTACAAACCGTTTATTATCAAGGGCAACATATCCCCGCTTCTGAATTGTATCCAATGTTGGCGCATATGTCGATGGGCGGCCAATCCCCAATTCTTCGAGCGCTTTTACAAGACGGGCTTCCGTATACCGCGGTGGCGGCTGCGTGAAGTGCTGCTTAGGATCAATATCCTTTTTAAACACTTCATCTCCTTCTTTGAGGTCCGGAAGCATTTTATCTGGTCCATCTACTTGGTCATCTGTGCCCTCAACATAAAGCTTCATAAAACCAGGAAACTTTATTTTAGACCCGGTAGCTCGGAATAGTACATTTCCATTCTGCAAGTCCACACTCATCGTATCCATGATTGCTTGGGCCATTTGACTCGCCAAGAAACGCTCCCAAATTAATTTGTATAAACGAAATTGATCTCTAGAAAGAAATGCTTTCAAACTATTCGGGTCTCTGAACGTGCTCGTTGGTCGAACCGCCTCATGGGCATCTTGAGCTTTTCCTTGTTTTTTTTCTTTCCTCTGATCATTCTTTAAATAACTTTCACCATATTCTGCTTGTATATATTCAGCTGCCTCTGCTTGAGCAACTTCAGAAATGCGGGTCGAATCTGTCCTCATATAGGTAATGAGACCGACTGTTCCTTCTTTTCCTAATTCAATTCCTTCGTAAAGCTGCTGAGCAAGCATCATCGTTTTCTTAGCACGGAAGTTAAGCTTTCTTGCTGCTTCCTGCTGCAAGGAAGAAGTAATAAAAGGCGGAGCGGGGTTTCTTCTTCGTTCTTTTTTTGTCACTGAGATGACCTTGAACTTGTTGTCATCCAGCTCCTTAAGAATCGCCTCAACATCCTGCTCGGATTTAAGCTCAGCTTTTTCTTGGCCGGCTAAAGAATGGAAAACTGCATTAAATTGATCATTTCCTTTTATAAATTCGCCTTCAATCGTCCAATACTCCTCTGGAGTAAAAGCTTTTATTTCTTTTTCCCTGTCGATTATCAAACGCACTGATACAGATTGAACCCTTCCTGCACTCAGCCCTTTTTTCACCTTTTTCCAAAGCAAGGGGCTGATATTATAGCCAACTAGACGGTCGAGTATCCTCCGCGCCTGCTGCGCATCAACAAGATCCATATTAATCGGGCGGGGATGCTTAAAGGATTCTTTTATCGCATCTTTAGTAATTTCATTGAAAACTACCCGGCAGTCAGATGTAATATCAACATCTAAACTATGTGCTAAATGCCAGGCAATTGCTTCCCCCTCACGATCCGGGTCAGCTGCGAGATAAATTTTCTTGGCCTTCTTAGCTGCTGTTTTCAATTCCTTTAGTACTGGACCCTTACCGCGAATGGTTATATATTTTGGTTCAAAGTTATTTTCGACATTGACACCCATTTGGCTCCGCGGTAAATCGCGAACATGCCCCATTGATGCCTTAACTTTATATTTATTTCCTAAATATCGTTCAATCGTTTTCGCTTTTGCTGGCGATTCGACGATTACAAGAAAATCTGCCATTTAAATCCTCCTTAAGAGGGAAAGTGTTAAAGCGCCTTGAATTCGGCGAATGCCTGTTTCTAAGATGCTTACGAATTGATAAGTTTTCCTAAATCCCAGTATAACAACTTGGAGCGGAGAAAATACTTTACAAAACTGCCTATCCCAAAATTTCATAATATATGTTAATTACAAGTTTATTTAATCATTTTTTATATATTCTATTTTTCGAACATCTGTTGGAAAATGTATAACATATTAGAAATTATTGCAACCTTTTTAAGCTAATTTCTCCACATAATCAGAAAAAACCTGCTAATTTTGCTAATTTATTTTAATGATTACTAGTTAATTCTCCGTTTTACCTGATTTCTTCTAGAATATCTTTAGCACTGGTCACTAGTTTAGCCCCATGTTGAATCAATTCGTTTGCTCCAATGGAATAAGGATTAAATATGCTCCCAGGCAACGAAAACACATCTCGCCCCTCGTTTACTGCATAATTTGCCGTTATCAGTGAACCGCTTTTCCGTTTTGCTTCTATAATAAACGTCCCATTGGATAGACCGCTAATGATACGATTCCGTGCTGGGAAATGCCATCTGAGCGGTTTAGTGTCTGGTGGATATTCCGAGACGACAAGTTGTGTTTTCATCATTTCTAATGCGAGTCCCATATTTTCTTTTGGGTAAATATGATATAACCCCCCAGCAATAACTGCGATTGTTTTCCCGCCATTTTTTATTGCATATTCATGCGCTAGCGCATCAATCCCCTTTGCTAAACCGCTGACAACGAGCACACCATTGTCAATTAACTCGGGGAAGATTAACCTAATAGCATTTTTTCCATATGGTGTCGCCTGTCGTGATCCTACCACAGCAAGTTTTGGTTCTCTATCAAGTAGTGATAGATCCCCTTTCACAAACAAAGCCCAGGGCGGCTGATAGATTTCTTTTAAATATCGAGGGTATTCCTTATCGATAATCGTAATGACCGTAATATCATTGGTCTCATATTGGCGAATTTGTTCGTGAATCATTTCAGGATGAAGAGATATAATGGAAGATTTGGCAAAGGAGCTATCGCGGTTAATCGGTGAAAACAAGGAAATCTGCTGCGGCGTTTGGGTTTGGAGCCGGTACAAGGACTGAAGTGTCGGGTCCTTTTTTAACATTTGAAAAACAGTATTCCATGAGATATTTGGGTAATGAAGCAAATGAATCAGTTTTTCTTTAAAGTCATCCATCTTAAACGAATCCTCCTTAATATTTAGGCTGTGTTAAAAGTGAATGTTGATTTCCGTTCCAGGCGCTTCGCTTTCCGCGGGGCGGGCGGTGAGCCTCCTCGGCGCTAAAGCGCCTGCGGGGTCTCACCTGTCCCGCTGATCCCGCAGGAGTCTCGCGCCTTCCACTCCAATCAACATTGTGCTCAAAATCAACAATGTTCTTTAACACAGCCAATATATATTATTCATGCAGAAAAAGCCCCTCAATTATGAGGGACTATCTGTTTTAACTAGATGTAAAATATTGGTGTGTCCGGCTCAAGAAGCCTTCCGCTTTTCAGTGTGTTTTACATTTTTCATATAAGCCTTGTTCTTTTAATACTTCGATTAAGGTTTCACCCATTACTGATGGTGTATCAGCTACCTTAATGCCGCATGCGTTCATGACGCGGATTTTTTCATCTGCAGTACCTTTACCGCCAGAAATAATCGCACCGGCATGGCCCATGCGCTTTCCTGGAGGCGCAGTTCGTCCGCCAATGAAGCCGACAACAGGTTTTGTCATGTTTGCTTTTACCCATTCTGCCGCTTCTTCTTCAGCCGTCCCGCCAATTTCACCGATCATGATAACGGCATATGTTTCAGGGTCTTCATTAAAAGCTTTTAGCACATCGATAAAGTTTGTCCCGTTAACAGGATCGCCGCCAATACCCACTGCAGTTGTCTGGCCTAGACCAGCTTGTGTTAATTGATGAACCGCTTCGTATGTTAAGGTTCCAGAGCGGGAAACAACACCGACATGGCCTTTAGTATGGATGTATCCAGGCATGATGCCAATCTTACATTCATCAGGAGTGATGACACCTGGGCAGTTTGGACCCACTAAACGAGTCTTCTTGCCTTCCATATAACGCTTTACTTTCACCATATCTAATACTGGGATATGTTCTGTAATACAAATTGCTAAATCCAATTCTGCATCAACCGCTTCGATAATGGCATCTGCTGCAAACGGAGCTGGAACGTAAATGACGGACGCTGTTGCGCCAGTAGCTTCAACTGCTTCTTTCACTGTATTGAATACAGGCACACCTTCAACTTCCATGCCGCCTTTACCTGGAGTGGTACCGCCAACAATTTGCGTGCCGTATTCAAGCATTTGTTTTGTATGAAAAAGGGCTGTAGAACCAGTTATCCCTTGAACAATAACTTTTGTATCTTTATTAATAAAAACGCTCACGTTAATTCCCCTTTCTTATGATCCTATTTCACTAATGCAACGATTTTTTGTGCGCCGTCTGCCATGGATTCAGCAGCAATAATGTCAATGCTTGACTCAGAAAGGATTTTCTTACCTAAGTCAACATTTGTTCCCTCTAAACGAACAACTAGTGGAACACTTAGACCAACCTGCGACGCCGCTTCTACTACACCTTCTGCGATAACATCACACTTCATGATTCCGCCAAAGATATTAACGAAAATACCTTTTACGTTTGGATCAGAAAGGATAATTTTGAATGCTTCTGTAACCTTTTCAGCTGTAGCACCGCCCCCAACATCAAGGAAGTTAGCGGGGTCGCCGCCATAATGCTTAACGATGTCCATTGTCGCCATTGCAAGGCCGGCACCATTAACCATACAGCCGATATTTCCATCTAGGGAAATATAGCTTAAATCATATTTAGATGCCTCGATTTCTTTGGCATCCTCTTCTTCAAGGTCACGATACGCCAGTACATCTTTTTGACGATATAACGCATTGGAATCAAAGTTTAATTTGGCATCTAACGCGATAACTTTGCCATCACCTGTAACGACAAGCGGATTAATTTCGGCAATCGAGCAGTCTTTTTCAATGTAGGCGTTGTATAAAGCTGTCATGAACTTTACCGCTTGATTGACTAACTCTTTTGGAATATTGATATTAAAGGCGATCCTACGAGCCTGGAATGGCTGCAGGCCAATCACTGGATCAATTTCTTCTTTAAAGATTTTCTCCGGAGTCTTTTCAGCAACCTCTTCAATTTCCGTTCCGCCTTCTTCAGAAGCCATTAACACAACACGTGAAGTGGCACGGTCTAATACCAAACCAACATAATACTCTTTTTTGATGTCACAGCCTTCTTCAATAAGCAAACGTTTTACTTCTTTACCCTCAGGACCCGTTTGGTGTGTTACCAAGGTTTTTCCAAGGATTTCATTCGCATATGTACGAACCTCGTCAAGGTTTTTCGCAACTTTAACACCACCGGCTTTCCCCCGTCCGCCTGCGTGGATTTGCGCTTTTACGACACAAACCTGTGTACCTAATTCTTTCGCCGCTTCCACTGCCTCTTCAACCGTGAATGCCACTTTTCCGTTTGGAACTGCTACCCCGAATTGCTTGAGGATCTCTTTCCCTTGATACTCATGGATATTCATTTCCCATCCTCCTAAATCTTACTCTTCTAAAAATTGACTCCGTTTTCATTTTATATAATGACAGATTCCTTGTCCACCAATATGCAAAAAAATTATATTTTGATAATATCTTTAATTGGTGCAAAGCTTTTTCGATGATAGGGAGTTATCCCATGCTGCTGAATCGCATTTATATGTTCCTTTGTCCCATACCCCATATTTTGCTGAAAGTGATAGCTCGGGTATTCCAGCGAGATTTCCTTCATCAGCTTGTCTCTAGCCACTTTTGCAATAATTGAAGCAGCTGCGATGGAAATACTTTTGGCATCCCCTTTAATAATCGATTCTGATGGGTAGGGAATTTCTAGTTTCATTGCATCAATCAGCAAAAAATCCGGTTTTGGCTGTAACGATACGATTGCTGCTTTCATTGCTTTTTTTGCGGCCTCATAAATATTAATCTCATCAATTTCGTTTGCATCAATCATCGAAACACTAAATGCCAGTGCTTCACTGCGAATGATGGCATCGTATTCCAAACGTTTCTTTTCAGATAGTTTTTTAGAATCATCAATCCCAGCCAAGAAAAAGTCAGCAGGTAAAATGACAGCCGCCGCAGCAACCGGACCTGCAAGCGGACCTCTGCCGACTTCATCGACACCTGCAATCAATTCAAAGCCATTGGATCGCCATTTAGTTTCATAGGTATTCATCTCAAGGAATTTTTCCTTTAACCGCTGTTCCTCCGCAATCTTTTTGCGCCATTTCTGTATTACCTGTTGAACACCCTTGCGCTCATCTTGAAGGATTTGTATCAAAAACGGATCTTGCTCATCCTTAATATTTGCTAATTGTCGTTCTACTTCTGCAATTGTTAGTACTTTCATTTTTTTCACCCGTAGTAATGATACATTGTCATGAGTCATATTACAATATACAAAAAAGCACACGAAAATCAAAATGAATTCGTGTGCTTTTTTAGTTAGGTAATAATTAGATTTTTGAGTTTAACGGTGTTGCCGCTTCCAAATATTTCTTGCTCTAATCTTCTACCTGTCGGTGTCGCCGCCAGTCCGCCCTCAGCTGTTTCTCTTAACGAGGAAGGCATCGATTGGCCAATCAAGAACATCGCGTGAATGACTTCATCACAAGGAATTCTACTTGTGACACCGGCAAGTGCCATATCCGCTGCCGTAATGGCATTGGAAGCGCCCATTGCATTCCGTTTTACACAAGGGACTTCCACTAACCCTGCTACTGGGTCACAGACTAATCCAAGCATATTCTTTAAAGTGATAGCCATCGCCTCTGCAGCCTGTCGTGCAGTGCCGCCAGCCAATTCTACAATTGCCGCAGCCGCCATACCGCTTGCAGAGCCAACTTCTGCTTGGCAGCCCCCTGCAGCGCCAGAAATAGAGGCGTTATTTGCAACCACGAAACCGAAGGCTGCTGCTGTAAACAAAAATTCAATCATTTCCTCGCGGGTCGGCTGCAATTTTTCCTTTACAGCAAATAAAGTCCCCGGCACTACGCCTGCTGAACCTGCAGTTGGTGTGGCACAGATTACACCCATTGCGGCATTCACTTCATTGGTCGCCACTGCTTTACTGACCGCGTCTAATAGAACCGTACCCCCAAGGGCCTTCCCGCTTTTAATATAGTTCTGGATGAGCACTGCGTCACCGCCGGTAAGGCCTGTATGGGAATGGACACCCTTAAGACCTCTTTCCACAGCTTGTTCCATTACTGTTAAATTCTTATCCATTTTCGCGATTACTTCTTCTCTCGTAAGACCCGATACTTCTATTTCTTGACGGATCATGATTTCCGCTATTTTTACTTGATTAGTTTCTGCAAGTTGAACAAGCTCCGCTACATTTCGAAACATGATCATGCCCCCTGATGTTGATTAATCTATTCCGCCATCCGAATAATTTTCGTTACATTTGCAAGATTACTTAATTCCTCAATCACCATATTTTCAATTTTTTGGTCGACCTCAATGACCATTAAGGCCATTTCCCCTTTGTCCAACCTTGAAACCTCCATATGGCCGATGTTAATTTCATATTTTGATAATACACTAGTTACTGCTGAAATAATTCCAAATCGGTCTTGGTGCACAACCAAGATTGCGGGATGTTCGCCGGACAACTTTAACGGGAAGGAGTTTAATTCGGTAATTTCAATGGTTCCGCCGCCAATTGAAATCCCGACCAGTTCAAGTTCTTCGTGCCCGCCATATAGATTTATTTTAACAGTATTTGGATGATCGGTTACTGCTTCTTCCGTCTGAAACACAACCTCTAAACCAAGGTCCTTTGCTATTGCCAATGATTTAGGCATTCTTTCATCAAAAGTATCCAGATCTAGGAGGCCTGCAACAATCGCAAAGTCTGTTCCGTGTCCCTTATAGGTTTTCGCAAATGAACCGTATAATGAGATAATCGCCTTTTTAGGAAGTTTGCCAAACAAAGTCCTAGCGACCCTGCCAATGCGAGCTGCACCTGCTGTATGAGAGCTTGACGGTCCAATCATGACCGGACCGATAATATCAAAAGCCGATCGGTATTTCATTTAAGTACGCTCCTTTTATCTTGTCATCAATCATAGTCGTTATTTTTATTTTACGAGAATAGTTCCAATGTAACCAGAGATAAATGCTGGTAAAAGTAAAAAAATGAAAGAAATAACGTTATACTTTCCCGTCGGCTAAAAAATAAGCTCCCCATCCAGGAGAGCTTCATCCAGTTTCATTATTCCTTCATTAGATCGGCAGGCCGTTCAAACGTAAGCCGTCCAAATTTCTCTGACCTAATCTCTCTTATCACCAATTCCGATACCTTATCATAATCGACGATGCCGCCTGCCATTAAACAGCCGCGAAGAACACCGATATGATCAAACATTTCAACAACGTTTTCAGGTAGGATTTCCAGATTGTACCGTTCTTTTAAACGCTTTGGATAGGCACGTTCTAAAAATCTCAGCGAGTAAACGGTCAAGTCCTGAAGGTTTAATAATGTATCTTTAATCGCTCCAGTTATAGCCAGTTTCATTCCAACCTCTTGGTCTTCAAACTTCGGCCATAAAATCCCTGGTGTATCAAGTAATTCCATTTCTTTGCCAACTTTAATCCATTGTTGTGCTTTCGTTACCCCAGGGGTATTGCCTGTCTTGGCGATATTTTTTTTGGCGAGACGATTAATAAGTGTCGACTTTCCTGCATTTGGAATACCAACAATCATCGCACGAATCGCCCTTGGGTTAACGCCTTTTGCTCTCATTCGATCAAATTTTTCTTTAAGAATTTCATGTGAGGCTTGGACAATCGTTTTCATTCCTTCTCCAGCCTGAGAATTTATTGCCAGGGCTTTTATCCCTTTTTCTGCAAAGAAGTCAATCCATTCCCTTGTCACGTCTTTATCTGCCATATCCGCTTTATTTAACAAGACTAATCTTGGTTTATGCTGGATAATTTCATCAATCATCGGGTTTCTCGAGGAATACGGAATTCTCGCATCCACCAGTTCAAAAATAATGTCAACCAGTTTTAACTTTTCCGTGACCTCTCTGCGAGCCTTGGCCATATGGCCAGGAAACCATTGGATCGTCAAAGCTGCCACCTCCTTTAAAGCGTACGCGCCTTGATGTTCTATTTCACTGTAACAATATGTGCATCTTTAATCGGCCAATAGACAACATTTGTTTTTCCGATTACTTTACTCATTGGAATTGTTCCGATGTGTCTGGAATCTTTACTCCAGCGGCGATTATCCCCCATGACAAACAATTGACCTTTCGGAACCGTTTTACGGCCTACAACGTCTTCTAAAGTAAAGGAAGCGGTAAGCGGACCATCCTCTACCTCTTTCTTATATTGATCCAAATAAGGCTCCTTATATGCTTTTCCATTTACATATAACGTATCATCCTTATACTCAACTGTGTCACCAGGAAGACCAATTACACGCTTGATGTAATCCTTTTTCTCTGGGGCATGAAAAACGATGATATCAAACCGCTTGGGCTCTCCAATTTCATAACTGAATTTATTGACAATCATCCGATCCTGATCTTTTAATGTCGGCATCATCGATAATCCATCGACAACTATTGGAGCAAAAAGAAAGTACCGAATAACTGCTGCCAGTGCTACCGCAATTAACAGGGCCTTTGTCCATTCCCATAGTTCATTTTTCTTTTTTGTCATACAATCCCCACCAATCACTATTAAAAAAAATGTTTTATACAGCTTATTTTACATAACTTAAACAAATTTAACACGATGGGAGTATCCTTTTTAATCAAACTTTAATAATTTGTTTAAAAAACAGTAGCATTCGGGGAGTCCAATATGATTATTCTGTCTATCAAAGAAGAAGATATGTATCAAAAAAAGAGCCTGCTCCTAAAGCAAGCTCTTTCCTTTTCATATTAGCGGATCTCTTTAATTCTTGCTTTTTTACCGCGAAGTTTACGCAAGTAGTAAAGCTTAGCACGGCGAACTTTACCGCGACGAAGTACTTCAAGCTTCGCAATTTTTGGTGTATGAACAGGGAAAGTACGCTCTACGCCTACTCCGTAAGAAATTTTACGAACTGTAAAAGTTTCGCTAATTCCACCACCACGACGCTTAATCACTACACCTTCGAATAACTGAATACGCTCGCGGGTACCCTCGACAACTTTTACGTGTACACGTACAGTATCACCAGGACGGAACGTTGGAAGATCAGTGCGAAGTTGTTCTTTTGTGATTTCTTCAATCAATTTTTGCATCGTTTTCAACTCCTTCCAACAGATGCTCATGCACATAAATTCCCTTATACCCTGCAGCGGAACATCGTTATAAGACTATCACTGAAATATATCAGCCCAAGTCACAAGTAGTATCATACCATATTTATTGCAGGCTCGCAATATTACTCGCAATCTTTTTTTACTTCTTCTAGCCATTTTTCTTGTTTTGCTGTGAGTTCTATTTTATCCAATAAATCCGGGCGTCTTAAGAGTGTACGGCGTAATGCCTCTTTATTCCGCCATTCTTCAATTAATTTATGATTTCCTGACAACAGTGTATCAGGCACCTTCATACCGCGAAAATCTGCGGGTCTAGTGTAGTGTGGATGCTCTAAAAGCCCCGTACTAAAAGAATCCTTCAGATGTGATTCCTGATTTCCTAATACTTCCGGTAAAAGGCGGACCACACTGTCGATCACAACCATTGCTCCAAGCTCGCCGCCAGTCAGCACATAATCACCAATCGAGATTTCATCCGTTACCACATGCTCCCGGATTCGCTCATCATAGCCCTCATAATGGCCGCAAATAAATAGTAAGTGCTCTTCGTTTGCTAGTTCCTCTGCCTTTTGCTGATCATAGCGCTCGCCTTGCGGGCAAAGCAGAATCACCCTTGGTTTGCTGCTTTTTGCCTTTTCCTTCAGAGCTGCAACCGCATCAAAGATTGGCTGCGGCTTTAATACCATGCCAGCCCCGCCGCCATATGGATAGTCATCAACCGTTGAATGTTTGTTATCGGCATATTCACGGAAATTTACGACATTATAGTTGACCGCTGATTTCTCTGCCGCTTTCTGCAAAATTGATTGTCCCAGCACCCCGGAAAACATTTCTGGAAATAAGGTAAGAATATCAATCTGCATCATGAAAGTAATCCTTCTATTGGCTCAATGATAACGATTTTTTCTTGTACATCCACTTTCTTGACTACATCATGGATATACGGGATTAGGACTTCCTTACCACCTTTTCCTTTAACCACCCAAACATCATTGGCACCGGGGGAGAGAATTTCAACTATTTTTCCGATTTCCTCTCCATTAGTTGTAGTAACATGACAGCCGATAATTTCATGATAATAAAATTCATCTTCCGCTAATATGCCAAGCTGAGATTCAGGTACTTTCAAAATTCCGTCCCTGAATTTTTCAACTTCATTGATATTATTAAAACCTTCAAATGTAAGTAATTCAAAATTTTTATGTGTCCTGTGGCTTTTGACTGTTAGTTCAAATGGCGTATTTGAATTTGGCATAAACAAATATAAAACATTCCCGGCTTTATAGCGTTTCTCAGGGAAGTCGGTTTTTGAAATAACGCGTACTTCACCTTTTATCCCCTGTGTATTGACTATTTTCCCAACGTTAAACCATTTTTCCATATTTTTCACACCTCTAGCGAATTTCTACTATTACACCGTCACTTACGATAATTTCAGATTGTCCAAACCGTTCATCCCACTTGTCACCGACGTTTAATTCTACAAGTGCCTGAACTTCCTTCTCCTTTATTTCACTGCCTAAGGGTAGGATATGTAATTGTTCCGCTTGAAACTCAAGAAGCTTTATTTTTTCTTTGCGCATTTGAATTTCTTTTTCAAATTGTTTTTTTAATGTTCCCGGTGAAAGGCTTTTGGACTTTTCTAACCGTTTTAATTCGAATTGAAGCTGATCGCACTCTTTCTGGAGCTGCAGCTTCTTGGAATGGTAACCATTGAAAAGCTGTTGTTTGCTATTTTCTGTTAATAGTTGCTTAACGATAACGGCTTGGATTATTTGCATAATAAGGCCCCCTTTTGCATTTTTTATAGCAAAAAAGGGAGGATTTTATTCCTCCCTTTTATCTAGATGCAAAAAGCTATTCACCAATTTCTAGAAAAATTTTCTTTTGTTGTGATGATCCCGCTGCATATACAACAGTTCTAATGGCCTTTGCAACACGCCCCTGCTTGCCAATTACTTTTCCCATATCTGTCTTGTTAACAGAAAGCAGATAGGTAATTCGCGAATCGTCTTCCGTAACATTAACAAAAACATCTTCCGGAAAATCAACAAGAGGCTTAACAATCATTTCGATTAGTTCCTTCATAATCGCCAGTGATTACTTGCTTAATTTTGCATTATGGAATTTTTCCATGATGCCTTGGTTTGAGAACAGGTTCCGAACAGTATCAGATGGTTTTGCACCGTCTTTTAACCATTTAAGAACTAATTCTTCGTTGATTTCTACTTTAGCCGGTTGCGTTACAGGGTTGTAAGTTCCAACGATTTCAATGTAACGTCCGTCACGAGGAGAACGAGAATCTGCTACTACGATACGATAGAAAGGAGTTTTTTTAGCTCCCATACGTTTTAAACGAATTTTAACTGCCATTTTAAATAAGCACCTCCGAATAGTTTCACACAAGATAGTATAATATCAATTCTTTATTAGTTTGTAAAGTGTTTTTTCTTTACAGTCATTATTTCCAATTTTGGATAACTTAAAACGGCTTGAATGGAAATTTAAAACCGCCTTTTTTCTTGCCTTTTTGCTGCATGCCTGTCATTTGCTTCATCATTTTTTTCATATCTTCAAACTGCTTGAGCAAACGATTCACTTCAGTGACAGTACGGCCGCTGCCTTTGGCAATCCGGTTTTTCCGTTTGGAGTTCAAGATTTCCGGATTATTTTTTTCCGCCTTGGTCATCGACCTGATGATGGCTTCTACATGGGCAATTTGCTTCTCATCGATTTGCATATTATTTAAACCTTTGATTTTGTTTGCGCCAGGCATCATCTTTAATAATTCATCAAGCGGACCAAGATTACGGACCTGACCGAGCTGTTCCAAAAAATCCTCCAGCGTAAATGATGCTGTCCGCATTTTCTGCTCTAACTCTTTCGCCTTTTGTTCATCGACATTTGCCTGTGCCTTTTCAATCAGGGTCAGTACATCGCCCATGCCGAGAATTCTTGAGGCCATTCGTTCTGGGTGAAATGGTTCCAATGCGTCCATTTTCTCGCCAAGACCGACAAATTTAATCGGCGTTTGGGTAACAGCACGAATCGAAAGTGCGGCTCCGCCTCGAGTATCACCGTCCAGCTTTGTCAAGACAACTCCGGTTAAACCAAGCTGTTCATTAAAGCTTTGGGCAACATTGACAGCATCCTGCCCAGTCATGGCATCAACAACAAGGAAAATTTCATCCGGCTTGGTTAATTCTTTAATGTCCTTCAGCTCGCCCATTAACGCTTCATCGACATGCAGACGGCCAGCGGTATCAATCAGGACATAATCATGATGTTCCTCTTTCGCCTTCGCAATTGCCTGCTTGGCAATTTCAACCGGGCTCACTTGATCGCCGAGAGAAAAAACCGGCATGTCTAATTGTTTGCCGAGAGTTTGCAGCTGCTTAATTGCAGCCGGACGGTAAATATCCGCGGCAACTAGCAATGGTTTACGATTATACTTCTTTCGAAGCAAGAGCGAAAGCTTACCAGTTGTCGTCGTTTTACCAGCACCCTGCAGCCCGACCATCATGATGACCGTTGGCGGACGGTTTGATGCTGCAATCTTGCTTTGCTCTCCTCCCATTAATGCGGTCAATTCCTCATTAACAATTTTAATGATTTGCTGACCTGGAGATAAGCTCTTTAGTACTTCCACCCCTACGGCACGTTCGCTGACTTTTTTCACAAAGTCTTTCACAACTTTGAAATTTACGTCAGCTTCAAGCAGCGCTAGGCGGACTTCGCGCATCATTTCTTTAACATCCGCTTCCGAGACCTTTCCTTTTCCACGGATTTTTTGGATGGTATTTTGCAGTCGGTCGGCTAATCCTTCAAATGCCATTCATGCCGCCTCCTAATCTAATTTCTCAAGCTCGGCAACAGTTTCTAACATTGCCTGCTTTGAAGGGTTCTCCTCATTAAGCAATTCTTTTACGTACTTGATTAGTTTTGTGCGCTCTTGAAATTTCTGGAATAGTTGTAGCTTTTCCTCGTACTCCTCAAGCATTGCTTCCGTCCGTTTAATATTATCATACACGGCCTGACGGCTTACATCATATTCTTCAGCAATTTCCCCAAGGGAGTAATCATCTAAATAATAGAGAGACATATAGCTTTGCTGCTTTGGTGTTAACAACGAATAATAAAAATCATAAAGATAGTTCATTCGTGTTGTCTTTTCAAGCATCATGCATGGGTTCCCTCCAATACCAATGTTAAGTGAAAAGCCTTTACAAGAGTAGTTTACACAGTCATGCTATTTCTGTCAAGAAAATATCTTTACATAGAGGCGCTACATTACCGCACTATCCCTATCTATATTACTTCTTTCTTTTCTTTGCTTCAAGTAAACGCTTCATGCGTTCTTCCTTTTCTTCAGCGGACACTTCCGGTACGGGATTCCGCTTTTTCGCAGCTGTTGGCAGCGGAGGTTTCTGCGGCTTTTCCTTCATTTTTTCTTGCTTAGATTCTGTTACCTCTCGTTTACTTTCAACCCTCGTCTTCACCTTTGCCTTCGCCATTGAAAGCTGCTTTAGTCCTACTAAGCCTCCCTGTTCACCTTTTTTCGTGGTTTTCTTTCGCAGATGCCGTAAGGATAGAAATGGCTGAAAGCCTAGTCTCCTTATTAGAATCTCGAACACAAGAAGAAGAAAGGAAGCTAGTAAAAGCTGTTCACTGATTGGTTCTTTGCGTTTTGGCTTTTGTTGCAACGGGCGAAACGCATCTTTTGCCGTCTGCAGTTCTTTTCCACCTGTAAGGGATGCCAGTTCTTTTAATAACCCAGTATTTGTCGCTTTTAACAAATATTCATCCGAATAGGGAACCGAAAAGCCTGTTTGAAACAATTTATCCTGCCCGTCCTCGCTCGTTTGTTTCACACGCAAAAAATACATACCTGGCTTATTTGGAAAACTCACTTCAAATTCACCTGGAGCTGTCGGCTTAGAATTTGTGTCAATGACCGCACCATTTTGTGAAACAACCGATACATCTAGTGGAAGAAATTGCCCATCTACTGCTTTTAATTGGACCACCGTATTGTCATTTTCCTTTTCGATTGTAAAACGGAACGGCTCGCTGTCATATTGTGGCAGCGACTTTACCACCAGAGTATTCAAAAATTGCGGCCAGTTGGCCCATTTAGCCCAGTCACCAGACCATTTTCCCGTCATATCAGACGTAAACGCTAAGGTGGTTCCTAATCCATAATGCCACTCGGCAAGAATCGGATCCTTTTTTTCACTAATAAGCGGCACCTGCGCCCTATTTTTCGCTGTTACTGCAATATAGGCATTCATTTTTGGAATTCCCTGTTCAAAAATGGCTGTCCATTCTGGATAGGGCTGCACAACAGGATAAAAAGGGTTATCTTCAATATAGGTTCTTGTTGTCATTACCGTTTCCCTTGAAAGAATGCTTGGAATAACGGATGCATCGGTTACATCGTAAAATCGTCCATTTCCCTGGCCGGCAAGATCTTCTAACAGGTTTCGATCGGCATCTGATCCTAAGGCAACCGTTGACAACGTTATATTATTATTTTTACCCTCTGAAATAAGCGTTTGATAATCGCCGCCAGCGGCAGACTGTCCATCCGTTAACAAAATAATGTGCTTTCTTTGCAGCTTTAAATCCTTTAGCTCTTGATAAGCCTTTTCAAGTGAGGGGTAAATATTTGTCCCGCCGCCAACAGAAACAGAGCGGATTTTTTCAATCACCTCTTTCTTGTTCTCAAGCGGTGCGGTTTCAACAATGACCCACGGGCGGTCGTCAAAGGCAATAAAGCCAAGCGTATCTTTTTCGCGCAATAACTCTACCGATCGTGCTGCCGCTTCCTTCGCTAATGTCAGCTTATTGCCGCTCATACTTCCAGACCGGTCAATAACAATTACCAAACCAAGTGAGGGCATCTCTTTTTTTCCTTTAATATCCATGTCTACCGGTAACAATTTCTCAATTGGTGTTTTAAAATAGCCACCGAGACCAAAGCTGTCCTCCCCGCCGAGCATAACAAAGCCTGTGCCAAATTCTTTGACTGCTTTTTCAATCAAATTCATTTGCTGTTCGCTGACCTTCGTTCCTGGAACATTATTAAAAATGATCGATTGGTATTGCAAAAATCCTGCCAAGGTCGTTGGAAGCTTCTCGGGAATAAGTTTATCGGTGATTAACCCTGAGGCTTGTAAAATTTCTGCTAATGGGTCGGCTTGATTTCCTTGAACTACGAGTACTCTTGGAGTTCCCTTGACATTTGTGACCGCATAGAGGGTATTATTTTCGCTAAAGGTATCCTTTTCCGCGGCAATCTCAGCCTTATAAATTGACATTCCCGGCACGAAGGCATCATCTGAAAAGGAAAACTCATTTTGCCCCTCTTTTACGGTAACCTTCTCATGAAGAATATCTTTGTTGTTTAAGGAGATTCTTAAATCAGCTGTTTTTTCAACGTTACTTGCAATCGAAACCACTATATTTGCTTTTTCTCCCTCATATAGAGTGGGAGGAACATCCAGCCTCGTGATGGCCATATCCTCACGAAACTTTTGCTTAAAACGGACATAATCTAATTCAAGCTTCTGATTTTTTAACAGTTTGGCTGCTTCTTTACTATTACCTATTGTTTCATTTCCATCGGATAAGAGGACAATCCGTCCGCTTTGCCCTTGCTTCAGCAGCGAAGCAGCGAAGCCAATTCCCTCTTCTAGATTTGTTTCACCATTTTTCACTTCCCCGTTAAATTGATCTAACACTGTTTGTTTATTTGACAGCGATTGTTCGACAATCGCACCATCAGCAAACGACGCTATCGCAAATGATTGATTTGCTTTCTTTGATTGGATGCTTTCGTCAAGCCACTCGATTACCCTGGTTTCCGCATCTTCAAAACTTGCGGAGCGATCTGTAAGAAAAATAATCAGTTCCTCTTTGATTGGCAGCAAAATTTGCGGAATCGTCAGCGCAAAAATAATCAAGAAAAATAAAACCGCCCTTAGACAGCCAATCACCACTTTTTCCGGACTGTTTGAAGCGTTTATTTGTTTAAAGTATCGATAAATCAGCAAAAAAGCTGGGATTAATAGAACAAGAAGAACGGGATACTTTAGCTCTATAGCCATTTTCGATATACCTCCCATTCCACCATAAGCAGCGCTAGCACGATAAGCGTCAGCCAAAACCATAATAATTCATTTGGCTTCAATGCCAGTTCAGTATCATTTGCCGTTGAATGATTCAATCTAAACGACGGGGCTGTCACCGGTTTTTTTTCGCGATCATCCAGCAGAACTGAAAAATAATACATTTGCTCATCAGCTACGGCTTGATAGATTCCTGGTTTATAGGGAGCTTTAAAATTCTCCGTTTTTAACTGGAGCGATGATAAGCTTTTTCCAGCAGAATTATAGATTTCCAAAACGGACTGTTTACTATCAAGCTGAAGCCATTTTTCCTCACCAGGCTGAAAATAGCCAAGAAAGCCTGTTTGCTTTGACAGCCATTGATAGCTATTATAGAGAAAAATTGGAAACCCAGGGTGCAGCGGCCAATCGGTATTCTCAAGCGAAAAATTCATCAGGATAGCCGGCTGTCCATTGATTGTTCCCGTTTGAATCAGCGGGTGTTCGCCGCTGGTTACAATGTTTTCCCAATTTCCCTTTATCGGTTTTGACGCGTATTTTATGTAGGTTTTGCCGATATCAACATATTCGGTGAGCAGCGAGTCCTTGCTCATGATCGGTTCCTTTAATTCAATAAGTTCATCCTGATTTGTGGATTTGTTAATGTAAATAACCGGCATTTTCGGTAATTCATTAACAGGAAGGCCTTCAGCAAGAATGATTCCACCTTCCTTTAATCCTAGTGAGTTTTTTGCATCAAGCTGGACTGTTTTGATGCCCAAGGTTTCCAGCCCTTTAATAAAAAAGGGATTCACGTCGTCAAGTGCATCGATGGTTGGATTCAAGTCCGAGTAAACAGCTGTTAATTCATTATCAGCCGCGAAATGATCCCCGGCTTTTATCGACGCTTGATAAAAACGGTGCTCCGGCAAATCGGGAATATTTATCACCACTTGTTGACCGGCTGGAATCGTTACTTCCTGTTGGAAAACAACCGAATCCTCACTGGTAATGACAAAGGGATATGTTACCGACTTCTTCCCTTGATTTTCCAAAACGGCCAGTCCGGATATTCGTTTTTCTTTAGCCGCAACCCCAAAGGAAAGGATGGCGACGTTATCTTGTATGCCGGCAGCATTGTGAATCTCATAGTGGATATTAGTAAGGTCTGCTTTAACGTCTGCCTTTTTCACAGAATCAGAAAACAAATGAATCACCGTATCTTTATTGTGGACTAGTGATTCTGCAAGCTTTACGGCCTTTTCAATATTTTCATGTTCGTATGTAACAGTAAGCCTTGCTATCTCCCGCTGAATCACGGCCGCATCGGTTTCCCGGCTCAATAGGATTTTCGGCTTTGCACCGGCAATAATCATGGTTACTTCCTGACCAGTTAAGCGCTCGGCCATTTGCTTCATCTGTTGTTTAGATTGTTCAATGAGCGGCTTGTCCGCCTTCATCGCTGACATTGTTGCCGATGTATCTACAATCCAAATGATTTGTTCTCCCTTTATCCCCTCCGAGAACCATATCGGTTTTGCCAACGCCAACATTAATAATGTAAGAGCAGCGATTTGAAGCCAAAATAAGAGATTTTGCTGTAATTTTTGAATCCATGGCGAGGCATTCCACTCATTCATAGCCTGCTGCCAAAGGAGATTAGCCGGGTTGATGACCGAGTTGTATTGTTTGCGGAAAAAATATAATAACACAACCAAGGCGATAAAAATGACAAGTATAAAAAACAATCCGTTAGCAAAGTACATCTTCATCACCTCTGGTTAATAAAGGATTCTTTCTGCGCAACACTCATGAAACAAAAAATTATTAAGGTCAGCATCATCTGCCGTTAATAAATAACTGAACCCAAATCGGCGGCATAACGCCTCAAGCCCGCGATTATGCTCTGTTACTTGCTTTCGATAGTTTACGAGAATCGAATCATTCATCGTGACATTCACAATTTCATGAGACTCACTATCAATTAATTTCACATCGCCCGAATAACTTGGGTCGAGTTCCTCCCTGCTCAAAAGTTGGATTAGTTTAACCTCCTGTTTAGCAGCAGCAATTAATCGAAAAAGCGCTTCAATCGAAGCAAGCGGCTCAAGACCGTCCGTGATAAGAATCACCAGCTGATTATTCTTCAAGCTGTTTTTTTGAAAGTTGTCCGTAAATGTTCCTGCTGCTTGCTGTTCTGGTAACTGGAGGATTTCAAAAAATACAGTTTTACCGTATACCGACCCTTTTCTACTTACCTTTGCGTACGACAACGACGAAACAGGAATGAACGACAAGCGATCTTCACCGCTAAGAGCAATATAACTAAAGGCGGCAGCGAGCTCCTTTGCTCTTTTCCATTTTGAAGCAATCGCCTGCATCGAACTCGAAGCGTCCAAAAAAACGGTAACTGCTAATTCTTGTTCATCTAAAAACCTTTTAATATAATGCTTTTGTGTCCGGCCGTAAATATTCCAGTCTATTTGGCGGACATCATCGCCGGGCTGATAAAGACGAAAATCTGAAAATTCCAGGGAAGCACCAAATTTATTCGCCGTCCTCCCCCCTTTATGAGCTCCACGCCGCCGGGTTTTCGCCATCAATCTCCGTTTTTGCAGTCGTGAAAGCATCGAATGCATTTGGGCTGTCATCGCTGACTAACATCCTTTCCAGCCTGCTCCAATACATCAGCAATCAAGTCATCCGGAGTCACACCGTTTGCCTCTCCTTCAAAATTTAATAAAAGACGGTGCCTTAAGACCGGAATGGCAGTCCTCTTTAAATCGCCGATTGAAATATGGTATCTGCCGGCAAATAGTGCTCTCGTTTTTGCCATTTGGATAAGACTTTGTAATCCGCGGGGGCCGCTCCCAAATTGAACATATTGTTTTATTCTTTCCGGTGCATCCGCTGAAGCCGGATGGGTAGCATCAATCATCGACACAGCTGCATTTAATAAATCATCTGACACTAAAATTTCCTTCGAGAGCTGCTGCAAGGCTAACACGTCTGATGATCCTAAAATTTTATTTAATTGAGGAACCTTGAGGCCTGTCGTTCTTAAGGCAATCTCTTTAAGTTCTGCTTTGGTCGGATAGTCGACATGAATTTTACAAATAAACCGGTCCATTTGTGCTTCAGGGAGCGGGTAGGTGCCTTCCATATCTATCGGGTTCTGTGTTGCCAGCACAAAGAATGGCTTGGAAAGCTGTTTTGTGCTGCCCATAACGGTTACCGTTTGCTCGGCCATCGCCTCTAATAGAGAGCTTTGTGTCTTTGGAGTGGCCCGGTTTATTTCATCGGCTAAAATGATATGCCCAAACAATGGCCCTTCATGAAAAGCAAACTCCTGCCGGCCGTCTGTTCCGGGCTGCAGAATCATCGTTCCAGTAATATCGGATGGCATTAAATCAGGGGTGAATTGGATTCGATTAAACGATAAATCCAGGCATGACGCAATCGACCGGACTAGCATCGTTTTTCCAAGCCCCGGCAGTCCCTCCAATAACGCATGTCCTCCAGAGAAAATGCTCCATAGTACCTGGTCAATCACTTCCTCTTGACCAACGATAAAATTCATTAGCTCTTGCTTTACCGACTTAAGCTGTTCGGCTGCCGTAATAAATTGAGTTTCTTTCTCTTTTAATTGTGTCAATTGAGTCACTCCTTATTGGGATCAAGCAATAAAAAATAGTTTTTGACGATCTCTTCTAAATCAGAAGGAAGTTTTACCCGGTCAGTACTTTTTCGATAGGCATCTGCATAATTCCCATATACTTCTTGGTAGGAACGTAGCTGCCCTTTTAAGATCGGTCCATTGCCTGCATACTGTTCTGTCGGGCTGCCCTTACCAATCATTCCGGAATCTGTTTCAAGATTGTTTTTACCAGCTAATTTCTCTGGAATTGTAAGCAGTTGGCGGGAACCCGGTCCCAGCCCGGCACCGCCGCCACCGCCACTTCCATTGCCGGTACCGGCTCCTCCCGCTCCTGTTCCCGAGCCCTTGCCAGCACCTGCCCCACTTCCGTTTCCAGAGCCATTTCCATCCCCTTGTGAACCGTTGCCTTGTGAGCCATTTCCTGAGGGCTCATGTCCTTGGCTGTTTCCATTTGAAGGATTTGAAGGATTGCCATTTTTGCTGTTTTGGCTATTTAACTTGCCTCCATCAAACTGGTTGGATGGATTAACGGCCAGTTGTTCGGACTGTATTCCGTTGGCTAGCATTTCGCTTTGCAGGCTATTAGCTGCCTCACTGAGTGCAGCTTTTGCTTCAGCAAGTTCCTTCAGTGTGTTTTCTGAGTTTAGTGCTTCGGAAATCTTCTTCGCCAGTTCAGCTATTTCTTTTTCCGAAAGCTTTTTATCTGAACCACTCATCCTGCTGAGTGCCTTCTTTTGGCTTTCAGTTAATGAATCAAATTTTTTATTTAACTGTTCCAGTTCTTTTTGGATGTTTTTACTATCCTTCGCTTCCAGGGCAGCCGCCAATTTATTTAAATTAGTATTTTTCAATTCCTGCTGCCATGCTTGGAAGTTTTCTTGCTTTTCCTGTTCCTTCAATGCTTTTAGTTCCAGCTCTTTTTTTTGCTTAGCTATGGATGCTAATGCTTCTTTAGGGGTGGAGGTTTTTGTCATTAGTTCCTGTGCTTTTTCCAGCGCTTTTTTCGCTTCCTTGTTTTGTTCCTTTTTTGCCTTTTCTTCCAGCTTCTTTTCGACCTTCTTCATGATCGCCATTTCCGTTTCTTTTTTTGCCGCTAATTGCAGATTTTGATTGGGCAAAAAATTAAGTAGTGCTGAGAGACAAATGAAAACCGCTGCCATCAATAGCCACTTTGGTGAAAAATAGCCTTTTTTCCGTGCCAAAACACGGTGCTGTTCCTTTTTCATCAAGGTAAGTGCTTCAGCAAGCTGCAATTTCTGAAGCATTCCCTCTTCATCTAAAAACGATAGGGCTGTTATGACGCGGTCTTCAGGAATATAAGCGTTAAATAGCTGTGCCGCTTCCCTCCACCCCGGCCGATTCCGCCAAATTCGAAATACAACTATCGGAAGAAGGAGGAGGCAGCCAATCCATAGCATTTCCTGGTAGAAAGGAATGACCACAACTCGCGCTGCCACTAGGAGAAGCACTGAGAAGATTGAGGCAGCTAGAATCCAATAGTGGAACTCCACCACCGTCCTTTTGATTAGGAGCTGCCTGCGAACAGGCTTCAGCAACTGATAAAACTGGCTTTTATCCTCCATATAACCCTCCCCTACCCTTTCGATTTTACTTTCATATTTGGACGCAGCTTCCGGATACTGATCATCATCATAATGAGAAAAATAATCGTATAAGAAATCAAATAGGCTGCCCATAATGGAAAATCGATTCCCACTCCAGATTGGCTGGATAATTCTCTAAATGCATCCGGTTCAAGAAAACCGAGGAGAATCATCATTGGGTTGAGCATGGCAAAGAAGTAGGGAACGGGATTATTCGCGGCAATCCCCATTTGATTGACCGACATTGATATAACATATAGAAAGGCAGTACCCGCTGTTAGGAAAAGGGTTACCCCGTAGGTACTAATCATCGCAATGATGGTTCTTCTGATAAGTGTCGAGAAGACGATGCCAATACTTCCGAATGCAAGGATGGTAAAGATGTAATACCCTAGAATGGTGGCTACCTGTCCGGGAGAAATTCCGCCAAACAGGAAGACAATACTGTAAATAGGCATACTCGCCACTATCATCAGTAATAAAAACGAAACAGATGAAATCAGTTTGCCTAAAATAATGCTCGTCGAGCTCTGATTCGTCGTTAATAAAATATTTAATGTTTGCTTTTCCCGTTCACCGCTAATGACACCTGCCGTTAACCCTGGGGTAATAAACAGAATCAACCCCATTTGAATAAACGACAGCATCATAAACATATTTCTGCTTTGATCTGGTCGAAACAGCCCCATCGGTGAGTTTTGGGTTTGTAAATAAATAAAGCCAATAATCAAGATGGAAAGTGCCAGTAAATAAAAAGATAGACCGAGAAAACCTTTAAATGAGCGGAACCTTAGCTTAAATTCCTTATTTAAAACGGGATTAAGAAGAAGATTTCTCATGAAAGTTCCACCCCTTTCGTTATTTCCATAAAGACATCTTCCAGATTCGTCTCGATTTCCGAAAAGCTGACAATCGGGATATCATGCAATAGAGCATTTTTTAACATTTGCACCTGTTCTTCCACACTGCCTTTAAACATGAACTGAACCGATTCCCCATCATCCCGTTTTGCCAATTGGCTCACCAGCGGCTGGTCCTCGAAAAAATTTACCGCTCTGTCCAATTCACGGTACAACTTGGCAATGATTAGCTTTTCTCCCTTAAGACGCTGCTGGATTTCATTAACTGACCCTTCCGCTACTAATCGTCCTTGATCAATAATTCCGATGGAATCACACATTTCCGCTAGTTCAGGAAGAATATGTGAAGAGATTAAAATGGTTTTCCCCATATTCTTTAATTCTTTTAAAATTTCACGCATTTCCACCCGCGCTCTCGGGTCAAGACCGGAAGCAGGCTCATCGAGAATCAGGACTTCCGGGTCATGTATCAATGACCTTGCAAGGCAGAGCCGCTGCTTCATCCCCCTTGACAGCACATCGACATATGAATCTTGTTTTTGCGTTAAATTTACTAATTCAAGAAGCTGGGGAATCAATTTGCTCCGCTCACTCTGGCTGATCCCATAGCTCGCTCCATAGAAATCCAAATATTCGACAGCCTTTAACTGGTCATAGACGCCAAAAAAATCGGGCATATAGCCTATCTGGCTGCGGACAGCTTTTGGTTCCTTAGAAATATTATGGCCATTAATATACGCCGTTCCCGAAGTAGGAGATAACAAGGTCGCTAAAATCGAAAAGGTAGTAGATTTGCCGGCGCCATTTTGTCCGACAAAGCCAAAAACGGAACCCTTTTCAATTTTTAGATTTAATGAATCAAGAGCGGTAAACTTTCCGTACCTTTTGGTTAAATCGATGATTTCAATCATGAGCTGATTTCCCCCTTTATTGAAAGCGCAGGCATCCTAACACGAGGGTCACCTTGTCCAGTTTTTATTAATTTTATGGTGATAACTCCATCCTTTGATACAAACTCATCAAGATGTTCCTTGATGGTTGTAGGAGAATTAGTTAACGGCAAGAATGTGCCGTTCGAATGATTTAGCACCGAGTAGGTGATATTTGCACCTTGCCAAGTAATCTCTAATTCTTTGAGCTCATATTTCACTTTCGTCAATTGGGTCGGGAGTTCTAAGATATAATCATATTCCCCATCATCAAGCTCCATTTCGTTGCGGTTTTCCGTCCTATCATTAAAGATTCCGCCACGGATTGTATTAATATGGGTCCGTAGCATGTCATCCTTGATCGTAAATGGACCTGAAAACTTCGTGTCTAATGCTAATGTTTGATAAATTAAGCTTAATCCTTTTTTCGATTCACTCTTCCCTTTAATATCTGCTTCAATAACTGAATCCTTTGTGAAGCCATATAGTATTGGCTGAGTTTCTGTTTGGGAATTGTTGTACAGATATTCAATCGCTCCAAATTCCATTCTTTCCCTTTTAAATTCATCCACTTCCTGCTGGGAATTTGGAACCTGGTAGGAATTGCCCTGACTGTATGGTCCTGTCAGATAATCCTGCGGTAATGTTTCATTTACCGTTAAACTTTCTCCACGCTTCAGCGCTCCAAGTTTAATCTTGTTGGTGCCTGACCAAATGTATAGTTCTTCAAAGTCGTATGGAAATTGATTGACGATTGTTCCCGTTAACTTTTTATTTTCATAGGTTAGCTTGATATCAAATTGACCGGTATTTTGCTTAGAAGCGTGCCCAAAATAGGTTCTAGTTGCCCAATATTCCACATTCGGAAATGTAACACTGCTGGTTTTCCTGCCATTCTCGAGAACTGCATAACGTTTTCCATCACTTATAGCCATATTCGATGAACCGGGTACACCATAGAAGTTCCCCTTCGAAAAGCCTAACTGATAATCACCGCCAGTGTTAGACAGGAAGGTAACAGCCTCAAGACCAGTTAACTGGTCATTTTCTGCTTTATAAATTCCCGTTTGGTTCATTTGCGGTTTCGCAATCCGGTCCTTTGCCCCGATAGCAAAAATGCCAACGGATGATATGACAGCTGCACCGATAATAATCCACCAGGCATGCTCGCGTTTATCCAGTCTTTTTAACAAGAAATAGAGAAACGGAGCAAGCAGCAGAAGATAAATGAACAGAAACAGACCAATCTGCCCCACTGAAAACTGCGAGGATGAGAAATATTCATTTATCTCTGCGAATTCATTAAATAACATGTCAAATTGGTTTTGACCGCCATTTTGAAATTGAGATTTAGACGTACTACTAAGCATGGGGCTGGCGGCAAACCATTGTCCATATTCCTTCCAGGAAGAAAGCGGTTCATCACCGAGCGAAAATGCCGTTTGCCAAATTTCCCCTGCACCATAGCCTTTATGAACGACCATCGGTAAATCACCGCTTTTTACAGCAATATCAGCTCCCAGCTCCACTTGTCCAACAAAGACTGGAATGTGTTGAAAAGCAAGTAATGCCGGGGTTAACTGGAAGAACTTCGTATCGGCAGCCACCTCTTTATCTGGTTTCATCGGCAGTACCTGATATAGACTTCCAAAGGAACCAGCTGCATTTGGTGCCGCCCCAGCAATTAATTTCCCACCGTTTTGAATCCAGTTCAGGATTGCTTGCTGCTGAGGCTTTTTTAGCTTGGAAATAGCAAACTCATCAATCAGTATGTAATCCAATGAATCAAGGCCAACTTCATCATCAGCAACCATCTCCTCAGTGAGCATGATTGGCTCGATTTGATTAGCTAAGGCCATAACCTTCAGTTCTTTCAGGCGATCGGAATCCTCACTAAGGAAGCCGATTGTACTTTTGTCTTGGTCGATATATTTAGGCTTTAAAATTTTATCGCCAATAAAGTCTTGTTCGTGATTATCCCTCCAGCTGCCTTTATATAAGAAAATCGATTGTTTTATTTGACCATTATTGGAATAGTCTTCTGAAAAGGCTGGGATTGAAAGCGTATACGTTTTTTTGCTCCCCTTCGGCACATCAATTGAAATTGCCTTTGCCCCGCTTGAATTATATGAAGTGGCAAAGTTGAAAAGGATATCACCGGTAAAATCGGGCCCGCTATTATCAACAGTCACTTGAACTGGAAAGCCGCGCCCGCTTTTTATCTTTCCATCAAAGCCTTCCTTAACTGCTATTCTGATAAAATTACTTTCAGCCTTTGTTGGCTCAACTCCTTGACCCGCAAAAAAGAGACAAAACAATAATATAAATAATAGCTTTTTCTTTACCAAAAAAATTCCCCCTCTAAAAGCCTGTCTATTAAATTGACGAATCATACTCTCTATCACACTACAATTTTATAAAAATTTTTTAATTATTTCCATCACATCCACAAAAATGTCTTTTAGTGTATTTTTACACCTTTACCCAAAAAATGCAATTAAAATTAGAATATAATAAAAAAAAGGGTGTCCCAAAAGTATGATTTTTAGGGGCACCCCCTTTTTTGTTCTTCGTTCTTTGTAACTTGTCTGTTGATTTCCACTCCAGGCGGCTTCGCTTTCCGCGGGCGTGCCGGTGAGCCTCCTCGGCGCTAGCGCCTGCGGGGTCTCACCTTCCCCGTACTCCCGCAGGAGTCTTCGCCGCCTTCCGCTCCAATCAACAGTGTGGTAATAATAAAGACTTTCGACTCAATCAATATATTATAAAAATAAGTGGTGAAATCAATGTTAATGACAAAAGATTCTATCCAAAGTGAATATGAATTAGTCTCTATTGTTCAATTAGTTCCTGACGACTACCTCCTTCGCCTTATTGACAAGTATATTTCAGGATGTCATAGATAAAATTGTTCTCCAAGCAATGAATCACAAAATGGTTGGAGGACGTGCTTTAATTACGGATTCAACCCTTCAATAGGCAAACGCAAATGCAAATAAGTTTACAAAACAAGAAGTGGAAGTAGAGACTCGCGAATATTTTGAGGAATTAAATAAAGCTATACAAAAACTTAGCAGGTTTAGAAAAGGTGTGTTGCAATACTTTAGGTTATTTGCTTCCCAGTTGATTGGAGCGGAGGGCACTCGACTCCTGCGGGATATAGAGGTCACTGGAGACCCCGCAGGCGCCATAGCGCCGAGGAGGCTCCAGGACCTCCCCGCGGAAAGCGAGTGCCAGGAGCGGAAATCAACTGGCCCAATTGCAGGGACAATCAATAAAATTGGTTTTTAGATCCTGACAAAATAAAAAATTGCCGAGAAAAATACCCTTTCTCGACAATCTGAAAACAGCAGTTTTTAGCTGCTGTTTGCATCAATGCTTTTCAAATTATTCTGTTTCTTCAACTTGATCAGCAAATAAACCATAAACATATCTTTCTGCATCAAATTCTTGAAGATCATCCATTTTTTCGCCGAGACCGACAAATTTAACCGGAATTTTCAATTCATTGCGAATCGCCAGAACGATACCGCCTTTCGCTGTTCCGTCCAATTTTGAAAGGACAATCCCTGTAACATCGGTTACTTCCTTAAAGGTTTTCGCTTGAATAAGCGCATTTTGCCCTGTTGTCGCGTCAAGTACAAGAATAACTTCATGTGGTGCACCGGGAATTTCTCGCTCAATTACACGCTTTACCTTTTCAAGTTCTTTCATTAAATTCACTTTATTTTGCAAGCGGCCGGCTGTGTCACAGAGTAAAATATCTGCCTGGCGGGATTTGGCCGCAGAGATAGCATCGTACATAACTGCTGCCGGGTCAGAGCCTTCAGCCTGTTTAATCACCTCAACGCCAACTCTTTCACCCCATACTTCAAGCTGTTCAATCGCACCGGCACGGAAGGTATCACCCGCCGCCAGCAATACTTTTTTCCCTTCACTCTTAAACTTATAACTAAGCTTGCCAATCGTCGTTGTTTTTCCAACACCATTGACCCCGACAAATAATATTACTGTCAGCCCGTCTTTCTGGATATTTAATTGTGAGGATTGTTCCTCCCCAGCATTGTAAATATCAACAAGCTTCTCGGAAATAACACTTTGAACTTCCTTCGGGTCTTGAATGTTACGGCGTTTGACCTCCATCTTAAGCTCATCGATCAGCTGCATAACCGTGTCAAAGCCGACATCAGCCTGAATTAAGATTTCCTCTAATTCTTCAAAGAAATCTTCATCGACTTTCCGATATCTGGCGACAAGATCATTGACCTTTCCAGAGAAGTTATCCCTTGTTTTCGTCAAACCCTCTTTAAACTTTTCTGTTACGGTATCTGTCGATTTCGTAATTTTTTCCTTTAACTTTTTGAAAAAGCTCATTTTTTCACTTCCTTAATTTATGTTTCTACAAGTTCCTTAGTATCCTCAAGACGTACAGACACAAGCTTTGAAACACCGGACTCCTTCATGGTTACCCCATAAAGTACATCTGCTTCCTCCATCGTCCCTTTACGGTGGGTAATCACAATAAACTGTGTTTCCTCGCTATAGCCCTTTAAATATTGACTGAAGCGTTGGACATTGGCTTCATCCAGGGCTGCTTCTACCTCATCAAGAATACAGAAGGGCACTGGACGGACCTTTAAAATCGAAAATAATAACGCAATAGCTGTTAAGGCCCGTTCTCCACCCGATAACAAGCCTAGATTTTGGAGCTTTTTCCCAGGTGGCTGAGCAACAATTTCCACACCCGTATTTAATAAGTCTTCTGGTACGGTAAGAACAAGATCTGCCTTTCCACCGCCGAAAAGGGCCCGGAATGTCGGTTCGAAATGCCCGCGAATCCCTGTAAAGGTCTGTTCAAAGCGTTTTTTCATTTCTGTATCCATTTCTTCAATGACTTGGTGCAGGGTGTCTTTTGCTTCTTGAAGGTCCGTCTTTTGTTCATTTAGGAACTGATAGCGCTCCGAGACACGATCATATTCTTCAATTGCACCAAGATTGACAGACCCGAGTTCATCAATGGCTAGTTTGATAAGCTTGACTTTTTTCTTCGCCTCTTCAGAAGGAATGGTTAATGGATATTGCTCTTTTGCCCCTTCAAACGATAAAAGGTATTCTTCCCGTAAATGAGCAAGGCGATTTTCTAACTCCACATCCAAGCGGTTGATTTTCACTTCCTCGTCCTTTAAAACGACAATCATTCCTTTATGGAGTCTCTTTAATTCTTTTGCCGCCAATTCTGTATCTTCAAGTGCTCCCTGAAGCTGTAATCGTTCTTGTCTTCTTGCCGTAATTAACTGTAAGGTCGCTTCTTTGTCCTGCTGTTTCGTTATTGCTGCCGCTTCTAGCTGTTCTTCGCCTGATGAGCTGTTCGTCATTTCCGATGTTAAGAGGTTAAGATCTTCGCTATAATCAGCCAGTTTTTGTTCACTTTCATCTAAATCATTTTTAATTAGGGTAAAGCGCTCTTTTGTATGAAGAAATTGCTCATTTTTGGAAGCAAATTCGACTTTAAGGTCATTTATTTCAGATGTCAACGTTTCTTTTGATGTCAGGTCATTTGTCTTTTGTTCCGTGAGTTTTATTATATGACTATCAAGTTGTGCTATAGTTCCCGCATAGGTCTCCAGCGCTTCTCTTAATTCCGCTTTTCTTTTCAATAGTGCTGCTTGTTCATCAATCAATTGCCCTTTTTCTAAATCATAAATTGCTAATCGGTCATTGATATTCTTTTCTCCAAGTTCCGCTTCACGAAGGTCACCTTTAATTGATTGTTCGTTTAACCGCAGCTCTTCACCATTCTTGCGTATTTCTTCAAGATGTGCTTCCGCAATTTGAACTTCCTCTTTCAAGGTTTTAACAATCTGCTCTAGGCCAGCTGTTTTCTCCTCCATTATGACAAGCTTAGCTTTTAAATCCTCAAGCTCTCCTTTTCGTGATAATAAAGAAGATGTTTTTTGTTTTACAGCACCGCCTGTCATCGAACCGCCCGGATTGACGATATCACCATCAAGTGTTACCAAACGAACACGGTATTGAAGGATTTTCGCCAATTCATTGGCACCCTTCAGGTCACTCGTTATGACGACATTGCCCAGAAGGCTATTGATAACCTCGGCATACTTCGGGTCAAATTTTACAAGACTTACAGCCGGTCCAATTAACGCTGGATGACTTTGAATGGAAGAAAGCTGTGCCGTCGATAATGGCCTTCCTTTCATTACATTAAGAGGTAAAAAGGTAGCCCGGCCAAATGAATTCTGTTTTAAGAATTGGATGGCTGAACGTGCATTTTGTTCAGTATCAACGACGATATGCTGCAGGGCGCCCCCAAAGGCCGTTTCAAGAGCGGTTTCATACTTTTTAGGAACCGTTACAAGCTCAGCAACTGCCCCTTCAATTCCCTCCAGCTTATTTCCGCGTGCTTTTAGAACTTCTTTAACACCTTGGAAAAAACCAGAATAGTCTTCTTCCAACTCTTCAAGCATTTCTTTTCGCGATTTCGCCTGCTGCAGGAGCTGGTAGGCTTGATACAACGTCTTTTCTTGTTTTTGATAATTACCTTTTACCGTTTCAAGCTTTCGCTGCTGTTCGCGAAAGGCAACAACCTGGTTCGCTAATTTTTCTTGGCTTGCTTCTAATCCCGATTGAATTTCGGCTTTTTTAGATTGCGAAAGTTGTCGTTCCTGAAGGTATTTTTCATTTTCTGCATCAAGCCGGGCATTTTTCCTCTCCTGCTGCTCAAGCTGTTGTTCAATGTATTTAACTTCATTTTTAGCGCCAGCCTGATCATTTAACAGTTCAATGTATTCACTTTTTAAGCTCTCGATTTTTTCATCGATATTTTCAGAAAATAATAGTAATTTTTCTTGTTTTTCTTTTAGGCTTGCTTGTAATACTTTAACTTGTCCACCAAGGACTTTAACTGACTCGGCATGCATTTCCTGAGTTTTCTTTAGCTTGCTGATCCGCTCGGTTAGATCGGAAATATTCGTTTTTAGCTGCTCTTTATTTTGGGCAGCATTTTTCTTTCTTTCCTTTAAAACCTCTTTTCGGCCTTCTAGCTTTTCAAGTTCCTCACTTGCATAAAGAAGAACATTTTGCAAATCAGTAATCGACTCATCTAAAGCCGCTATTTGGTCGCGTGTTTCGACTATTTTTGCTTCTTTAACTTGAAGAAGGGTGGACAGCTTCAGTTCCTCTTCCTGATGCTCTTCAAGTTGATTTGATAAATTTTCCCATTTTCTGTGGAGGTCTTCCACTTCATAAACGGTTAGGGCAACCTCAATTTTTTCAAGCTCCTCTTTTTTCTCTATAAAATCTTTGGCCATTGACGCTTGAATTTTCAAAGGCTCAACTTGGCTTTCAAGCTCATGTAAAATATCATTGACTCGGTTTAAATTATCCTGCGTTTCAAATAATTTTAGCTCCGCTTTTTTCTTGCGATTTTTATATTTTAGCACCCCTGCCGCTTCTTCAAAAATCGTTCTGCGGTCCTCTGCTTTACTATTTAATATTTCTTCTACCTTCCCTTGGCTGATAATCGAAAATGCTTCCCTGCCAAGCCCGGAATCCATAAATAAATCAATAATATCCTTTAGCCTGCACGGCTGTTTATTAATAGAAAACTCACTTTCACCGGAGCGCGACACCCTCCTTGTCACACTTACCTCATTGTAATCAATCGCTAATCCCTGGTCTTGATTGTCCAATGTGAGCGTCACTTCAGCAATATTAAGTGCCTTTCTTGTATCGCTGCCCGAAAAAATGATATCTTCCATTTTACTGCCTCTTAGCGATTTAGCCGACTGTTCCCCCAAAACCCAGCGGATTGCGTCGGTGATATTGCTTTTGCCGCTGCCATTCGGACCCACAACAGCTGTTACTCCACGAACAAAATCAACACTAATGCGGTCAGCAAAAGATTTAAAACCAATAATGTCCAACCGTTTTAAAAACATCTTTTATCCTCCCTATGCTTTTCAGGGATCTCTCCTGCAAACATTTCGTTTATTCTAGGTTGTTTTTGTTTTTAATACATCAAGCGCCATTTGTGCGGCATGCTGTTCCGCTTCTTTCTTCGATTTTCCAGTCCCAACACCCAATTCTTTACCATTTAATGATACCTTGGAAACAAACTCTTTACTATGGGCAGGTCCCTTTTCCTGAAGGACACGATATTCAATCGTACCTGCTGCATCCCTTTGAATCAGTTCCTGTAATTGACTTTTAAAATCCATCACATGAGAAAAAGCACCAGCGTTGATTTTAGGAAAGACGGTAATCTCAAGGAATGAAATGACTGCTTCAATTCCTTGGTCTAAATAAAGGGCCCCGATAAATGCCTCAAATACGTCTGCAAGCAATGCCGGACGCTCTCTTCCCCCTGTCATCTCTTCTCCTTTGCCAAGCAAAATTAAGCTTCCAAAGTTTAATTCATTAGCAAATGAAACAAGTGACGGCTCACATACAATTGCAGCTCGAAGCTTGGTCAATTCTCCTTCGGTCATCGTTGCATATTTTTTGAAGAGGAATTGCGAAACAGTAAGCTCCAGTACGGCATCTCCTAAAAATTCAAGTCTTTCATTATCTTCGAAAGGCTTTCTACGATGCTCATTCACATAGGATGAATGAGTAAAAGCTTGCTTTAATAATTTCTCGTTATCCATCTTAATTCCGATTTTGTTTTGAAAATCCTGAAATTGATTTTCTTTTGCGCGATTGTTCAAAGCTTTTTCCCTGCCATTATTGCGCATTAAAGTCTCCACCTTGCATATTATTTACACACCACTACTCTTTAGTTTAAAAAAGTTTTCATTAAAACGCAAAGAAACCTGGCAGATAGGTTACTCCGCCAAGTTCTATCTTACAGAATAAAGCTCCGTTTGAAAACGGAGCTTTAGGATAAATCCAACGATTACTTCGTGCTATTTATGTAATTAACAGCATCACCAACTGTGCCGATTTTTTCAGCATCCTCGTCAGAAATCTCCATATCGAACTCATCTTCTAATTCCATTACTAATTCAACTACATCAAGGGAATCAGCGCCAAGATCATCTTTAAACGACGCTTCAAGCTTAACTTGAGACTCGTCTACACCTAAACGGTCAACGATGATTTTTGTAACACGTTCTAATACCTCTGCCATGCTTGCTCACCTCCCCTCAAGCTATTATAGAGTATTTCATTCAAATAATAAATGAAAAGTTACATAACCATTCCGCCATCTACATGGAATGTTTGTCCTGTAATATATGATGAATCATCTGATGCGATAAATGTTGTAAGTTTAGCGATATCTTTAGGCTCTCCTAATCTTGCTAAAGGAATCTGTTTTAACATTTCTGCTTTTACTTCTTCGGATAATTTATCGGTCATATCAGTGGTGATGAAGCCTGGCGCGATTGCATTAACGGTAATATTCCGGGTAGCAAGCTCTTTTGCTGTCGTTTTGGTTAATCCAATGACACCTGCTTTTGCGGCCACATAGTTCGCTTGACCAGGATTTCCACTTACCCCGACGATGGAAGCAATATTAATAATCCGGCCAACCCGCTGTTTCATCATTTGTCTTGTAACTGCTTTAGTGACTAAGAAGACGCCTTTAAGATTAATGTTAATCACATCATCCCATTCTTCTTCTTTCATCCTCATTAATAAATTATCCCTTGTAATCCCTGCGTTATTAACAAGAATGTCTAGTTTACCGAAACCATCAATCGTCGTTTTAACCATCTCGGTCACTTCTTCAACATTTGATACATCACATTTTATCGCAAATGCTTCTCTGCCAAGGGCTTTGATTTCGTCGACTACTTCATTAGCCTTTGCTTCGCTGCCGGCAAAGTTAACGGCCACATTGGCTCCTTGTCTGGCCAATTCCAAGGCAATTTCCCTGCCAATGCCTCTTGATGCACCAGTAACCAAGGCTGCTTTTCCAGCTAAAATCATAATTTTTCCTCCTTTAGCGCATCCACAACTGCCAGAGCACTTTCCTCATCCGATACGGAATACGTTTTAACTGTTTTATCAATTTTCTTGATTAAGCCGGAAAGAACTTTTCCAGGTCCAATTTCAATAAATGTGTCGACACCTAAGGCAATCATTTTCTGGACAGAATCTTCCCATAATACTGGGGAATAAAGCTGTTCAATTAATTTATCTTTTATTTCAGCGGCGGAAAAGATTGGCTCTGCTGTCACATTTGCAATAACCGGAATTTCAGCATCCTGCATTTCTGTAGCATCTAATACTTCACGAAGCTGTTCAGCAGCTGGTTTCATTAATGGCGAATGGAATGGGCCGCTTACCTCTAATGGCAGCACCCTTTTAGCCCCCGCTTCTTTCGCCTTTCCTCCAGCGAGTTCGACGCCTTTCTTCGATCCTGAAATGACAATCTGCCCTGGACAATTTAAATTAGCTAATGCCACAGGGAAACCGGATTCAGTTACTTCAGTTGTTACCGCAGATAGAGGTTCACGGTCAAGTCCTAAAACAGCTGCCATCGAGCCTTCACCGTTAGGGACAGCACTTTCCATAAATTCTCCTCGTTTTCTGACGGCATATACTCCCTCTTCAAAGGAAAGGGCGCCCGCAGCAACAAGTGCCGTATATTCCCCTAAACTGTGGCCAGCGACATAATCAGCCCTAACCCCGGATTTGCGGAAGAAATCCAAAATCGCAATACTAGTTGTTAAAAGTGCCGGCTGGGTGTTAACTGTCAAAGTCAATTCCTCTTTTGGCCCTTCGAAGATAAGGGTACTCAGCTTTGTTTTTAACTTTTTATCGGCTTTTAGAAAATATTCCATTACCTCAGAGTGCTTTTCTGCCAACTCTTGCCCCATTCCAACTGCTTGTGACCCTTGTCCTGGAAACACAAATGCTATTTTACTCATTTCAACACTCCTTTTTTGACTATTTTTCCGAATTATCATTTTCAATCGTTTGTTTAATTAATCCACCGACATCATTGCTGACCATTTCCCTTGTTTGTCTGATGGCGCTATAGATGGATTGTCCGTTTGACGAGCCGTGAGCCTTAATCACTGGAGCCTTTAAGCCAAAAAGAGCTGCGCCGCCATATTCAGAATAATCCATGGTATTTTTTAAGGTCATAAGATTTGGTTTCAGCACAGCGGCAGCCATTTTACTCTTAAAACTGCTCATTAAAGCTGTTTTCAACATCTTAAACATTGAAAGTGCGGTTCCTTCAATCGTCTTCAACACCATGTTGCCTGTAAATCCATCGGTAACGACCACATCCGCAACACCATCCAGCAAATCACGTGCCTCGACATTGCCGACGAAATTCAAATTTGCATTTTTCAAAAGTTCGAATGTTTGTTTTGTCAGTTCGTTTCCTTTTTTTTCTTCTGTGCCAATATTCAAAAGACCGACACGCGGATTTGATATACCTCTTACTTTTTCACTGTAGATGGATCCCATTATCGCATTTTGCAGTAAATGCTCAGGCTTGGCATCAGCATTGGCGCCGACATCGAGGAGCAAGAAGCCTTCGCCGCCAATAGTCGGCAATGTTGGCGCTAGAGCAGGTCGGTGGATACCGTCAATTCTGCCGACAACGAAAAGCCCTGCGGCAACTAATGCCCCTGTATTGCCTGCAGAAATACAGGCATCTGCCAATCCATCAGCTACCTGCTGGGCAGCAAGCACCATTGAGGCATTTTTTTTGCGGCGAACTGCTTTTACAGGTTCATCTGTCCCAAGAATGACATCAGTTGTATGTAAAACAGAAATCCGATCGTGAGCCGTTAACGTTTCTTTAATTTTGTTTTCATCCCCGACAAGGGTGATATGTATATCAGAAAATGCTTGAACAGCTTTCATCGCACCTAAGACGATTTCCTTCGGAGCATTGTCGCCGCCCATTGCATCGATTGCTAGTTTCATTTTGCCTCATCCTTTAACGATTTTTCGAACGGTACATTTCAAAGTCTCCGGTAAAAACAAGCTCATTATTCACATAGCTTGTCACTTCGACAAACGTTCGATCTACGTTCTCATCAATTTTCGTTACTCGAGCTTTAGCAATTACCCGCTCATTCAATTTCACCAACCGCTTAAATTGGATATTTGCTTTGGCTGTTAACGCCAATTCATCATTAATAACCGCAACGGCAAGGGAATTTGCCTGGGCAAAAACATGATGGCCGCGGGCAATATTATTTCGCATAAAGACATGCTCTTCTTTTACATCGAAAATGGAAATAGCACTTTGATCTAATTCAATATCAATGATTTCGCCAATAATTTCTTCCAATGGCAAGGAGCGGACTTCGTCTTCGAATCGTTTCTCGGCCACCGTTTTTATCCGTTCACGGAGTTCCGGAATCGATAATTCTAATCTGTCTAACCGAATCGTCTGCACACTCACTTGAAATTTTTCAGCTAATTCTTCATCTGTAATAAAAGGATTCTCTTTAATAGTTGAAGTTAATAATTGCTGCCGTTCTTTTTTGCTTCTTTTCATGATTCCACACCGTCCGAGATATTATGACTAGGTACTAAGAGTAGTATAAAATTTAAAAAAGCAGATTGCAAGAATTAAATTTCATCCTCTTATCTCCCGTTTCATTTTGGCTCTGTTAAAAGTGAATGTTGATTTCCGTTCCAGGCGCGAGCGGTTCGCGGGGCGGGCGGTGAGCCTCCTCGGCGCTAAAGCGCCTGCGGGGT
>NZ_JBHVSI010000023.1:0-90342 GCF_042885335.1 Neobacillus sp. NPDC058068
GTCTCACCTGTCCCGCTGCTCCCGCAGGAGTCTCGCGCCTTCCACTCCAATCAACATTGTGCTCAAAATCAACAATGTTCTTTAACACAGCCTTAATAAAAGACCGTATGCCTCCCTGAGTAAAGTTTGTTTTTTCGACGGTAAATCCTCAGGGAGCAGCTTCAAGCAAGATATTTATTTGGGCGTAACTATAATCGTTTTCACTTCATATGGCTTAAGATAGGAGGATAGTGTGTTTCCTTGGACCGGGACAACAGCTTGTCTCTCCTCTAAAAGATTCGTTTCATCTGCAGAATGAACTGGCTTGGCCAAAGTTACTTGTGTTTCTTCTCTGCCGCCGCTTGATTCATACAGTCTAAGCGTGAGCCCCGTACCATCCTCAGAGGTTTTCACGGTATCAAGAATGACATGTTTAGACCTTGTCTCGATAAAGGAATGCGAACTTGGAAGATTCCCTTGATGGGAAGAAGTGCTCACGACAACGACTGGGTGGTTCAACTCATACCCTCGCTTCACTACTTCCGCCTCTCTCCAATCTCCCTCGTGCGGTAAAAGGGAGTAGGTAAATTCGTGATGCCCCAGGTCTGCCCCCGTGTCTGGCCATTTCGGTGCCCGTAACAAAGAGAGCCGCAGTACGTTTTGTTTCACATCATACCCATACTTGCAGTCATTCAACAAACTGACGCCATAACCCGCTTCCGAAAGGTCGGCGAAGCGGTGCCCGCAAACTTCAAACTGTGCCCTTTCCCAACTAGTATTGTTGTGGGTGGCTCTTTCCACCGTTCCGAACGGAATTTCAAACGTCGCTTTATTACTTGCTACATCAACAGGGAAAGCTACTTTTAATAGTTTATGCTCCTCCTGCCAATCTATTTTCGTTTGGAAATCGATTCGTTTACTTTGATGGTATAAAATCATTTCTTGTTCGATAATAGAGTCTGCCAGCTGCCATTTAAAACGAATCACGTCCTTCGTCTCGCCTTTTTGAATACCTTGCTCTAGAAAGACAACCGTTTCAGCAGGCTGGTCTTCAAATTTAGGGTCAATATCCCATGCATCCCAGACGAGCGGACGGTCATGGAATAGTTGAAATTGATTGGCAACCGCACCATTAGATAAGACCTCTCGTCGGGCCTTTTTGTCATACAGACGGGAAATTTCCCCCTTTTCATTCCATTCCAACAAATAAAACTCTGTTTCCCACTCGCGATAGATTTCCTCTTGATCTTCTATAACCTGTTTCCCCATATTTTTTAACCATACTGTCGTGTAACCCATTTCAGGAATGTCAGGAACATAAACAGATAATTCTAGTTGGCCATTTTCCATTGAAATGATGTCGGTTGGAAGGACATCACCATCCTGATTCACTGCTCCCTTTCCAACTAATTCAGGCCCGCCAACAATCCTCACCGTTTCAGAGCGTTTCCAGGATAAACCGTTAAATAAGATAACCGGATCCCCATTACCTTGAGTGTCAATTTGCCTTTCTAAAGAACGTAAGGCATTCTGTTTCACATTTTCGCCATATTCAAAAATCTTGTTATAATCCGATTCAGAGTCTATATACACTTCAGGAATAGAAGACCCTGGAATAATATCATGGAATTGGTTTAAGAGAAGTAATTTCCACCCTTCTTCCAATGACTGAAGAGGGCTTACTTCTGCAAAGATTGAAGCTAAACTGCTCCAAATTTCTGCCTCCCGGTAAAGGACTTCCGCTTTACGATTCCATTTCTTATTGCGGGCATGTGTCGTATACGTTCCCCGATGAAGCTCTAAATACATATCTCCGACCCATGTAGGCAAATGAGGATCCGCTTGGCGAATTCCATCAAAGAATTCGTGTGCTGTACTATTCACTACTGCAGGCAGACCTGGAAGAGATGCAGAACGATCTACATAATCAATCATTTCTTGGGTGACTCCACCACCGCCATCCCCATGTCCATATAGCAGCATTTGTTTTGGATAGTCATTCTTTTGCTTAAAACTATTCCAGTGATTTTCAATTTCTTTCGGATGAGTATATTCATTTAGTCCATGATTCAAATAGGAAAGAATCCGCGTCCCATCGATGCCTTCCCAATAAAATAAATCGTAAGGAAACGGATTGGTATCATTCCAATTCATTTTAGTGGTCATAAAGTATTCCAACCCGGCTTTCCTTAACAATTGTGGAAGAGAAGCACAATATCCAAATGTATCCGGGAGCCACTCAATTCTTGGCTGCAGGTCGAATTCATCCTTATAAAACTTCATGCCATATAATAGCTGACGTACTAATGATTCACCGGAAGGCATATTTAAATCAGGCTCGACCCACATGCCTCCAACTACCTCCCAGCGCCCTTCTGCAATATGCTTCTTAACCCTCTGGTAGATTTTTGGATAATGTTCTTTAACAAAAGCGTAAGCTTGCGGCTGGCTCTGGGCATAGGTAAAGTTCGGATTTTCATCAAGCAAAGTGCTCATCGTAGAAAAGGTTCGGCTGCACTTGCGAACAGCTTCTTTCACCGGCCACAACCAAGCCAAATCAATATGGGACTGACCTACCATTAAAATTTGGCCCTGAGTACTTCCAGTCAATGTGGATAGTCTTTTCTTTAACCCCTCTTCCACCTCTGCTACCCATGAACCATTCGTTAAGGCTTCCGGCTTTTCAAACAGAATCTTATGCTCAACCTCTGTCAAAGCCTCGATGATTTTGTATTTTTCCAGGTCGCCTTCCGGCAGCAATTCCGCAGCCTCATAATAACTTTTTACGGTTGCCAAAAGACTCTGGACAGCTATATTCGGCAGATCGAGGCTTCCTTTCAGAAGGGTTAGGGGAGGCGGATCAAATTCGGCTGGTTCATTCTGATTATTTAACTCATCGAGCGTTTGGCCAGCATAGTTAAATAATTCTATTTTAATATTGATGTTTTCTTTCCCCCGTACATTCTCCGGAAAAGGAACATAGCTTCGGTTCCGGTCAATCCCATGATAGGGCATGTCATCTAATGAAACCAATGCCTCGTGGAGAGTCCGGCGGCCTTTTGCGCCAGGAAGAAATGTCAGTCCAAACGGACGATTTCTCCATTCTGTTGGGATGGACACTTCTTTTTCTAAAAACATGGTAGTGCCTGAATCGATTAACCAGTCTCCTTCATTAATCAGGAAGGTTTCCTCAGATTCAATTTCGTATTTTACTGGCTCTACATAAAAGCCACGTTTTGCGCTCCAATCCTTGATTTGGATTGTCTCCAGGATCTGTTGATTTGATAAATACTGAATAAATCGCTGTATTCTCTGCAAAGTCGTTCCCTCCAAGTTGTGATTCTTTTAAACGCAATTAAAAGAATATGGCAGATAGATCTATCTGCCATATTGCAACACAGGTTATCTTAGCTAGCAGCCTTTTACTCCGACCATGTTTTTAATAGATAGTCCGCACTAGCCTTTAGCATTTTCTTCTTATCTTCCGGTACATCCTTAAATTGATTATGCTCCATAATATCTTTAAACTTCTCTAAGTGACTTGCCGCTTGTTTTAAGCGTCCGTCGTCATAATGTCTTTTCGCAGTGTTCAATGTTTCCACTAATTGTATACCAGCTGTTTCGCTCATTTCCTTTTTCTCAACCATTCCGTTTATTACCTCGAAAAGGTTTTCCAGACTAATCCTTACAACCGTACTGGCCTTATTTCCAGCGTAGTCTTCAATCACAAATTCAAGGATACTGTCCGTTGAGCTAGTTTTAAATGTGAGTTCAGTTAAATGAGTACGCCCGCGAATAATATACGGTTTGCGTCCTTGACTGTAGGTGGTATTAAACGTTTTAGCGACACCATTTTCATATACATACAGGTAGTGCCAATCTCTTGCCTCTGGTAATCCCCACGTAACAGAAGTTCCATCAATCATGACTTTTTCTGCCGGATACGCCTCGATCGAATGGTCAATAAACGTGCCGCAATAGCTTACCCAATCGTTGCTGCCGATTTTAATTTTTAAATGATATTTATCCCCATTAATCGGCATGTTGGACAGTTTTGCTTCTTTCTTGCCGCTGTTAACGGTGACAGTTTTGTTGACTTCTTTGGCATAGTCGTACTCGGTGGAAATATTGACAGTGACCTTTCCATTAACTTCCTCAGGATTCTCCCAAGAAACCACCATATCGCCGTTATCCGTTTGTGTTGCCTTAATAGCGTGAACCCCATTCGTTAAATCGTAATGGACAACTGCTGGTTCACTTTCCTGACCATCTTGACTTACAGCTGTCAGGGAAATTTCACCAGATAACCGCTTCAGGTTTTTGATGTAAAATACTCCATCATAAATTCCGCCAACATATGCCCCATTGTTATAGATATTGTATTGTTTGACTTCATCATAATCTTTTAGATCCCATGAGATATACATTTCACTGGAATCACGGAGAGCTTTTGATATTTGCAGGCCTGTTGGTGCCTTTGGTTTTGCTATCGATCCATCGCTAATCTTTACTTGCCCAATATTCATCTGATAATCTTCAATAACTGCATCGCCATTACCAAAAATAAGCCCAAATGCGGCAATCTCTTTGCCGGTATATGGAGATAAGTCAAGCTTTGCTGTCACCCATCCATCGGTCTGTTTTCCTGAGTTTGGTACTTCTACTTTAACAACCTTTTCAGGAGAGTCCTTAAAGAGTAAACCGATACTCATAACGGATGCATCATCTTGAGAGGTTTTATGATACGTAAGCGAAAAATTGGAACCCTCTTTTACCTGTAAATCGGTCTTATAGAGGCGTAAAAAGTTTTCGGCATCTAATTTGCCGTTAACCACTAGTGAGTTACCGCCGTTATAGGCGCCAATCTTTGTATAATCATAGCGTTTGCCTGCATTGTAATCAGGGCCAAAATCAAAATCTACCTTTAGCGGCGTACCAGTCGTTTCATTCCACCACTGCCATGTAACAGGAATATCCTGAATATTGATATTTGACCATTCTTCTGAATTGCTAAGCTTGCCATCGACATAATAGGCTAATCCGCGGCCCATATTAAAATTGGATACAAAGTTAGACCCATTAATGACACTTCGCTCTGCGATATATGCTGCAACGCCATCCCAGTTCCCCCCTATTGCTCCTACATCGGACAAGTCAACGGCTGCATTTCTGCCAGTGCGGGTTGGGTTCAGATACGGGCCTGACCACCATGCACGGTCGCGGATGAACGACATCCATTGATAATCGCGGTTATTCCGCCGGATGGTATCTGCTCCGCCAAGATCCTCATCTAATCCATGATGGGTAAAGTCGGATCCCAGCATGGCAATACTATTCATCGGCTTTCCGTTATCATCCAAATTATTTCGGAGATCATTCCGATGTTTTTTAAACCGATCGCCGCCCGCCTCAACGCCTGCGAACACCGTCTCGAGGGGATCTAAACCTAAACTCTCAGCATGCGCCTTTGATTTTTTCAATTTGTCTTTATTCCAAAGGTAATTTAAAAAAATCGAATGGGAGAGATCTCCATACTTTGGATCCTTTAGAAAAGGACTATTAACCGCTGTAAATTCGTTTTCGTACCTAGTTCTACCAGTTTCATTGTGGACGGAATCATACCATTGGACATATAGACCGTTATTTCTTAACACCTTTAAAAACTCTTTATATATAGGGATATCTTTCACCGCTACGCCTGAAGACTCTTCTTGGTTAAAGAAATAGCCGTCGAAACCATAATAATCGGCAATTTCAATCAGTTTTTCAGCAACAGGGAAGTTTCCATCCTTGTCCTTTACAAGCATTTGTGTATAGGTTTGCGGTCCCCTGTCATTGCTTGAGAAGAAAATGGCAGCAAGAGATTTTACCCCGTTTTTATGAGCGGCATTCGTATAAGCCGGATTTGGAATATTTAATATTCCAAATTCAAACCATCTTTCATACCATGGAAGATTAGGATTATATAAATCTTTCGGAACATCGGCTGTCGCCATACCATGCCAGTAGGAATAATAGTCTGTATACTGCCAGTACGGAAACGTGTATTCACCAAATTTATTCGTATAAGCCGTACTATCCATAAATGAATTCCCATAGTCACCGGCAAGATTAAACATTTGTGTTTTCGGGCTCAATTCAGGGTTTGCCTGTGTAGCTGCAAATGCTTCATTTCGTTCTTGTAACGGCACTTTTGCCCTGAGCATTTCAGCATATTTATCTATTTTCGGATCCCATTCGATAATGTCATTCGCTGTATACCCATGCTGGGTAGGCTGATTTAATTTGATTACACTGTCGCCCGTATAGGGCAGTGTGTCCCCGGCTAAGGCTGTGGATGAAAAGCTGGTCTGTAAAGTAAAAAGCATAGAAACCGTGAATATTAGTGATTTTTTTGTTTTTCCCATTCGAGAAAACATCCATTTCCCTCCCTTATTTGTTACCTACTAAACAATGTGGTCGTCCTGATCATTCTCATTGGAAGTTAATTGTGCTCTCTGCAGTAACCTAAAACATCTTTACCAAATGACTCGCTAGTAAAGCTTAAAGGATAGATTGATTGATAAGATCCACCTCCATTAAATTTAATGGCAAGAGCAGAGTCTCTCCATGTAAGCCCTTCCATTAATTTTAGCAGTATATTCCTTACCATCCTATTGGGGAAAACATAGATTCATTGGACAAAATAAAGAACACAATATGTAGACAAAACCGGCAAACTGATGGAACTTTCCCAGATCCAAAAGCTCAAACTCTCCTAATGCTAAAAAGCAATTTTTACGAAAAAAACGCACCACCTTTGATAGGTGATACGTTTTTAAATTTTCCTCCACTCGCTCGGTGTTGTGCCAATTATTTTCTTAAATTGTTTATAAAAGTAAGTGGTATCCGAATATCCAACTTTCTTCCCAATTTCACCTGCACGATAATGGCTTGTTTTTAGTAATTCCTTTGCTTTTTCCAATCGATAACGATTAAGGTACTCAGAGAAAACTACCCCGACTTCTTTTTGAAACAATTGCCCAAGATAGATCGCATTTACATGGAACTGTTGCCCCAATGTTTTTAATGATAATCCTTGATCATAGCGGGCATGAATAAACTCAAGAACATTTTGCACAATTGGGCTCCGCATATGAACTTGATTATTAATTGAAAGAATTAACTCATGACAATACTCCTTCAAAATAGCTTTCACCTGATGGACATCAGAGCTATAGACCATTCTTTCAACGGCCGATGTATAATGAGAAAGATCATCCGGCTGTAATGAATAATGGATGTAGGAAATTAAATCAAAAGTATACTTGTTAACAGCTTGCGGTGAGATAAATGTTGATTTCTTAGTTAAATAGTGAAAGAATGAATCAATCATTTGAAATGTTTCTTCATCGGCTATCAATAATTGCTTTACTATATTTTCTTTAAATTCTTGCTGTCTTTTTAATTCTTCTTGCCGATCAATCGTAAGTCTATCTGAAATAAGCACATTAGGCTCTGAATATAGTTGAAGTAGGCTATATTCGCTTGCAACGGTAAAACTCACTTCTAATTCATCCATTGTTTTAACCGGTTTTCCCATAGTTAGATAGAATAGACCAATCCCCTTTTGTTCGTCACAAAGTTGATTCACAAGGCTTTGGTTCCATTTAACTAATTCTTCTTCATTCGTACTTCCAAAAATAATTATTAATTCTTGATTTGGACTATAGAGACATGTGGCGGAATAATATTCTTCAATAAAGTTTCGAATATCCTTTAAAATCGGTGTCTTTTGGTAATGTTCAAAGTTTAAAATCGAAACAAGATAAAACGGTTGGTTAAATTGGATATCATATAATGCCATTCTTTCAAGGAAATCATTTTTGTCAATTTCACCATTGATAAAACGCCATAAGGTATTATCCCGCAATGTGGTCGTTTCTTGAGGATGATCTGAACCCTTCACAGCATTCAATTTCTGACCTACATTTTTGACGGTTACCAATAATTCTTCCTCATCCACGGGCTTCACTAAATAGTTTTCAATTCCTAATAGCAGTCCCTGTTTAATAAATCCAAACTCTTGATAACCGGTTAATACAATACTTTTTATTAGAGGCTGAATTTCCTTCGCCTTTTTGACTAATTCCAATCCAGACATTTCCGCCATTAAAATATCGGTTATCAGAAGGTCAATTTGATTTTCCTTTAGGTAGGCAAGAGCTTCTTCCCCGCTTTCCGCCGTATAAGCAATTTCAAACCCGTAATCCTCCCAATCCAATAGAGCCGTCAGACCTAATGTTATGAGAGATTCATCATCAGCCAGCAGTACCTTATACATGGTTAATTCCCCGCGCTGGAATGGAAAGTGTGACAATCGTGCCTTGGTTTTTAATGCTTTTTAGTGAAATTCCAAACTGGTCTCCATATTTTAGTTTTAAACGTTGATGGATATTTCTTAATCCGATTGATTTCATCTCATCGCCCTCTTCACAATTGATATGTTGAACAATGTTGGAAAGTTCCTCCTCAGTCATCCCCTTACCATTGTCTTCGATAGATATTTCAATTTTCTCGCCAAGGGTTACAGCACGAATGAATAGCTCATTATTAGTCCAATCCTTTTTAAAACCATGAACAAAATAATTTTCAATAATGGGCTGAAGAATTAATTTTTGTACGAGTGTTTGTTCCACATCACTAGGAATATCCATATGCACTTCTAGTTTATTTGGATGTTTAAACTGCATCAATTTTAAATATTGATTTACATATTCGATTTCGGTATATAACGGTACCACGTCTTTAGACTCTAACGAATATCGAAAAAGTTTAGCTAAATGGAAGATCATTTTACTTGAGGTTTTTGAACCCTCTACCACAGCAACCATCCGTATCGCTTCGAGTGTATTAAATAAAAAATGCGGATCAATTTGTGCTTGAAGTGCTTTTAATTCTGCCTGCTGCTGCTTCATATTAAGCAGGTAAAATTGTTCTATATAATTATTTAATTCAGTTATCATAGAATTGATGTTAACTGCAATCTTTGATAATTCATCTTCATGCTTGGATTCTGGAATTCTTACATCAAAATTTCCTTTTTCCACCTGACGAATAATCGAAACAATCTTATTAATTCTTCGCGAATAATTTCGCGTAAACGAATAAGAGATTAAAATGGCAACAAGAATGAGGAATATAATAACAACCCACATAGTTCCCCTTACTATCGATAGCTTTTGCCAGCCTTTATCAGGGATTACACCTACATAGGTATAATCACCCTTGTTGGCAATAGTGTTCATATAATACTTTTCATGTTTCCAATCTATTTTCTTCTCATTTGTTTCATTTTTTACTTGTTTGATCATATCGACAGGGACACGTTTATTGACCGAATAAATAATAGTGTCATCCTCATCGATCAAAAAGAAAGAAGCTGGTGCTCCTTCTTGCTTTTTTAACATCTTGTCTAAACGATCTGTCGAGTAATAAAAAGAAATCTCGCCAATTTTTTTGAGCGTTACTGGATTGTTAATGACAATCCTTTTTGTGATTGTGTTTCTTAATTTCCGGTCTTTTGGCAGGCCGTCGCCACTTATAATCGGTATTCCCAGTGAAAGTAACGGGTCTACATTTGTACCATGATCAACAATGCTTTTATTCCAGCGAATGTTATCCTTGATTAATAAATATTCAATTGAGGGACTTTCCAATGAACGCAAACTAATTGCATTTAGATCACTATCCTGGCTAAAATAACCATTAAAATATGTATCGATATTACTTGGCGTAAAAGATTTATCGTTTGAAAATTTATCTAGACGGAACTCTAAATATTTCTCGTATCCATTGTTAAGGGCAAAGGTTATATCATCAATCATTTCCCCTTTAACATACAGTTCTCTTACGGCCCTGCTAATATCTGCCTCTTTAGTGGAAAAGTAATCCTCTACTCTTTCCAGCGTTCTAGTATTGATATTGACTTCCTTTTGAATAATAATATCCGAATAATAGTTGGTAATCGTAACAATTAAAAATATGACGGTCATTATAATGGTGATGGAAGATGTTAAAAATAATTTATTAAATATTTTTTGGTCAAAACGCCCTTTTCCTCTTATTCCCATTTCAATTTCCTTTAATTTTCATAGTTTTTTCAAGTTTAACACAATTGAATAAAATCCTCGATGACCATTGAAAGAAATAAAAAAGTGCTGAAATAAAATCAAGCTGGAATATTCCACCCAGCTTGATTTTGATCATTTATTATTTTTTGCTTTTCCAGTCATCATATTGCTTTTGAATCTCTGTTAAGACTTTATCAATTCCAGCATCTTTTAACTTTTTATTGAATTTTGGCAGATATTCATCTGGGTCTACAGAACCTGTTGCCAATGCTGGGTAGAATTCTTTCGAAATATTTGTAATTGAAGCAAGTTCAGAGCGAACTGAATCACTATTAAAATTAAAGCCAAGTGATGGTGCCTTTACAGCGGAAGCATTAAACTCCGCAAATTTTTCCCATTTATCCTTAGGGTCATTACTGTAAAGATTTAAGATAAAATGGTTTCCTAATGAATAAGATGGCATGTTAAAACCGTCAACACGTGCTGGAAGATCTTCAATTGTGCCGTCTGCATTCTTTTTGTAATGTACACCTTCAATTCCCTTATCAACAAGGTTGCGAAGATATGGGTCTGTATTAAGCAAAGTTAAGAATTCCATTGCTTTTTTTGGATTTTTTGAGGTAGCCGAAATCGCTTGAATTGAACCAGATACGGAATCATTTACAACGGTTGGTTGTTCAGCAGGTGCAGAAACAAGATCATATTTTGCCGAGCGAGACCATAGTAAATCAGCATATGGCTGTGAACCGCCCATGCGTACAAACCAGTTTTCTACATCCATTGGCCAGCTGTCTTTACTTGTAGCTGCATCTTCTTTTAGGTAGCCGGCTTTATAATATTTGTGCATGGTTTTAAGTGATTTCATTGCTTCATCTGTATCAAATGGATTAATTACATGGTCAGTGTCACCCGCAAATGGGAAGGCAAATGGCATTTCTTCATTAAATACATAGTCATAGCGTAAAAACGCCTTAAATGTTGCCATTGGTGTAATACCAGATTCATTTTCTTTAATGGTTTTAAGCATTGGCTCAAGGTCTTCTAAAGTCAATTCTTTCGAAACATCGAATTTGTATTTGTCTACAAGTCTTTTATTAAACGTATAAACAGTTTGTCTGGCAACCTCTTTATTAGCAGGCACACCGTAAATTTTTCCGTTAACCTTAATTCCTTCTAAAAAGTCTGGATTGATAGCAGCTTTAAGTTCTTTAGCTTCATTGTTTAACATATCATCTAAGGCTAAGAATGCACCTTTTTGGGAATTTTGCACATAATCTTTACCATTTGTAAAAATAATATCAAACTGTTCTCCAGAATTGATCATGACTTGGGATTTTTGTGCCCAATCGCCCCAGTCAATTTGCGTCATTTTAACTGTGGCATTGATCTTTTCCTTCAAATATTTATTCACTTCCGCATATACTTTGTCTGTATCCTTTTGTGGGGTTCCAATGGTATACCATTTAATTTCATACGGCTGACCTTTTTTCCCGTCTTTTTCCGAAGAAGAACTTTCTTTACTGGTGCATGCAGAAAGAATGGTTCCAATGGAAAGAACTAATGCAAGTAAAAATACTAACTTTTTCTTCATTCCTAATACTCCCCTTTTCTATTTTTTTATTCTTTAACGCCGCCAATAGTTAGTCCGCTAATAAAGTACTTTTGAAAGAACGGATAAGAGACTGCTATCGGTAATGTGGCGATAACGACCATGGCCATTTTGGCTGAATCTTGCGGAAGGGTATCAAATATTGTTTTTTGCATTAAACCAATCTCAACATTTTGCCTCATAAATTCAAGGTTTGCTTCAATTTTCATGAGTAAGGCCTGGAGCGGCACTAATTTTGGGTCATCAATATAAAGTAATGCCGTAAACCAATCATTCCAATAACCCAATGTACTAAACAAGGCAATCGTGGCAATCCCCGGAAGCGAAAGTGGAAAGACGATTTGAAAAAAGATCCGCCATTCACTTGCCCCATCAATTCTAGCAGATTCCAAAATAGATTCTGAAACAGACTTCATAAAGAAGGTTCTCATAATGATAATATAGAAAGCATTCATAACAAGTGGCAGGATTAACGCCCAAATGGTATTTTTCAGCCCTAGGAATTGGGTGACAACGATATAGGTTGGAACTAATCCACCGCTGAACAGCATCGTAAAGAATGCTAGAAATGTGAAGAATCTTCTATACTTAAATTGTGGTCTTGAAATTGCATAAGCATAAAAGGATATCATCAACACACTAATAACCGTTCCTACTACTGTAACCAAAATCGTTACACCATAAGAACCGAGCAATTGATCCTTAACATTCCATAAGTAGTGATAAGCATCGGTACTCCATTCCGCCGGGATAATTTGAAAGCCATGTCTTACAATGCTTTCCTCACTTGTAAAGGAAATAATAATGACATAGATAAAAGGAAAGACACACAGAAAAGTAAAAATACCTAACAGCACACTGAAAATGGCATTTGTAACTGGATGCAACTGATGATAATCTCTATTCTTTTGTTGTTTAATCTTCGCACCACCCCCTTTCATTGATTCCAATGGTTGTGATACAACGACTGAGCCTTGAGTCTGAGTTTGTTTATTTGGCATATATTTAGCCGCCGGGCGACTTTCCCTCCTTTCTGAGAAATGCGTAAGCGCCTTGGTCAGCCCCGACCAGCACAAGACAAGCCGGCGAGAAGGCTGTTCTTTAGCCTTCTTGACGGATTGGCTTGTGACCTCGAGGGGCTAGGCGCTGAAGCTGGACAATTGAAGAAGCTATTTTTAAAACAATGCACTTTCATTATCAACTTTTCTAACGATATAGTTTGTGATCATAACAAGGATGAAACCAACAGCCGACTGATAAAGTCCCGCAGCAGTACTCATACCGATATCACCCAAAGTCATAAGCCCCCGGTAAACGAATGTGTCGATAACATTTGTCACTGGGTATAAGGCTCCCGAATCTCTTGGTACTTGATAAAATAGTCCGAAATCCGAGTTAAAGATCCGACCAATATTCATAATGGTTAAGATAATCATTAATGGCTTTAGCATTGGAAGGGTAACATGCTTAATCTGCTTCCATTTCGATGCACCATCGATCATAGCCGCTTCATAATAAGTGCGGTCAATTCCGACAATCGATGCTAAATAAACAATACTTCCATATCCTACACCTTTCCAGATGCTCATAAAAATGATGATATATGGCCAATATTTAGGCTCGTTGTACCAGGAAACAGCATCAATATGGAACCAGCCCAGAATATTATTTAACAGGCCGCGGTCCGAACTCAAGAAGGTGAATACAAAGTAGCTCCCGATAACCCAAGAAATAAAATGCGGGAACAGCATGCCAGTCTGATAAACCTTTGATAATCTTTTATTTACTAACTCGCTGAGTAAAATTGCCGTTGCGACCGCTGCCACAAGTCCCAATACGATAAAAACAAGATTATACAGAATCGTATTTCTTGTAATAACAATGGCATCATTTGTGCTAAACAAATATTTAAAGTTCTCCCAGCCAACCCATTCACTCTGTATAACACTCGCAAAAAAACCGTCCGGATGAATTCGAAACTTTTTAAAGGCCAATACTTGACCAAACATTGGCAAATAAGAGAATAATAGCAGCCAAATCGTTCCTGGTAAAACCATAAGTAACCAGATCCTATTTTGATAGATATCACTGAATATCTTTTTCACATTTATCCTCCTCTCGCAGTAATGTAAGCACTTCCATATCTATATTCTATAGGTGAAAGCGTTTTATTTATAGTTGACTAATTTGGGATTAAGTGCAAAAATCTTAGAAATCACTCTGTTTTCATAGAGGAGCCAGTCTCGCAAATGTGGTGGGCTTAGCAGGAAACGTTAAATGGCCGACTGGAACATTCCAATCGGTCATCTTTTTCTACTATAAGATTCTGAATGTCTTAATTTCATACGGTTTGATGTCAAACTCAATTGGTGATTGTGATACTTCTGTCATTGGTTCTTCCATCAAATTGGTCTCTTCCCATGATGTGATGTCTTTTCGAACGTTCAGAGACACCTTGCCTCTTCTTCCCTCATATTCATGCAATCGGACAATCACGCCATTGCCATCGTAAGCCGGCTTAATCGCATCAATCCAAATATGGTCTGTATCCGTTTCAATAAATGAATCTTCCATCGTCCATTTCCCTTCAACAGCGAAAATTGGATCATTTAAATCCCACGCTTTTTCCACTGTCCTCGCCTGGCGCCAGTCGCCAAGATGCGGATACAGCGAATACGTAAAGGAATGCATGCCTTGATCTGCTTCTGGGTCAGGATGTGTAGCTGCTTTTAATAAGGTTAAACGCATCACATTTTCCTTGATGTCATACCCGTATTTGGAATCATTCAGCAGACTTACTCCGTAATCAGGTTCTGAAAGATCGGCCCATTGGTGTCCGACTGATTCAAATTTTGCCATTTCCCAGCTTGTATTCCAATGGGTCGGTCGCTTCACATTGCCATATTGTATATCATAGGTTGCCTCTGTTGCGCGAACATCCACCGGAAATGATGCCTTGAGTAATTTACGTTTTTCATGCCAGTCCACATTGGTTTCAAAGTCAATCCGACGATCATTTTCATAAAAAACAATCCGCTGAGAAATGTCAGAATGATGATACTTCCAGTTGACATCGAGCACAAAAGTTAGCCCGCCATTTTCCACTACTTCAAATGTGGCGATATCACGGATTTCCTCCATCTTTTCCTGATAGAAAATATCAATATCCCAAGCATCATGGGCAAGCGGTTTATCTTCAAAGATTTGCAGCACATTGCCGCTTTGACCCTCAGCTAACACATGGCGCTGTGCTTCTTTATCATAAAGCTTTGTGATCTGTCCGAACTCATTCCACTCAACAAGATAATATGGCGATTCTAGTTTCCTATCTTGGTAGCTAAAGTTTGTTTTTGTTTCCTTTGTATTTTCAAGCGGTTCAAAATACAATGTTTGAGCTCCAAACGATGGAAGGGCATCCACTTCAACGAGCCAGCCTTCAGGACGTTTTTGATGGGTTAACACTTTGCCGCTGCCATCTTTCCAGATCCCTGCTGCAAAATCAGCAAACTGAGAAATGAACACATTCTTACTGCCCGTACGATGTGTAGTATTAAAGACAACAACAGAACGGTCTGCTTTTTCAACTCCATTTTGAATAACCATCGTTTCCACTTGATTAACGATTTGGAGAGCCTCAGCGTATTCTTCCTTGGCATCTTCATATACTTCATGAATCGAGGATCCGGGAATAATATCATGAAATTGATTTCTCAGAATAATTTTCCAGCCGTTTTTCAGTTCCTCATCGCCAAGCCATGCTCCATTTTCGGAAAGCCAGGAGGATAAAAATTCAGCCCTTCGATACAAGAGTTCCAGCTTGCGATTCATTTTTTTCATAAATGCCTGGCTTGTATAGGTACCACGATGGTATTCCAGGTACAGTTCGCCATCCCATTTATGAATATAGCCAGTTGATTTCTCCACATTTTCATGTAGCTTTTCGAAAAATTCTCCTGCTGTTGAGGTTTTCACATTTGGCATACCAGGCATTTGGTCAAATCGTCTTCTCATTTCGAGCATATGGCGATTGACACCGCCGCCGCCGTCACCGTACCCGTATGAAAGAAGCAGGTCTTTGGATAAATCTTTGTCACGATAGCCGTTCCAAGCACCTTTAACCGTTTTTGCCGTAATGTAACCGTTATAGGTGTAAAACCAGGAATCCGGGCCATTCCATGGTTCCGGTGTGGTGATAAAGTGTGTTAATATCTCCGAACCGTCAATTCCCTTCCAGTAAAACGTATCATGCGGCATCCGGTTATATTGATTCCAGCTAATCTTCGTCGTCATCATCGTATTGATGCCGGACTTTTTCAAGATTTGCGGCAGTGCCCAGCTGTAACCGAAAACATCTGGAAGCCATAAATATTGACAATCGACACCAAACTCTTCATTAAAGAAGTTTTTTCCGTGCAGAATTTGCCGGACAAGAGATTCACCGCTTGGGATATTACAGTCGGCTTCGAGCCACATTGCGCCGCCGGCTTCCCACTGGGCTTCCGCAATTCTTTCCTTCATCTGTTCGTAAATGTCCGGATAGTCCGTCTTGATATAATCATAAAGCTGTGGCTGCGTCTGAAGGAATAAATATTCAGGGAACTGCTTCATTAAATGCAGGACCGTTGAAAATGAACGGGCAGCTTTCTCTCTTGTGTTCTTTAAGCGCCAAAGCCAAGCTACATCAATATGGGTATGGCCGACAGTATGTATCGTAATATTGGATGACTTTTCGATCGACTGAAGCGCCTTAGTCAGGCTGGTTTCGGCTTCATAACAAGACTCATAAAATTCAAGACTTCCGGGTTCCGTCCAATTAATGAGCTGTAAGGCATCCTGGATCATTTGTTTCAAAGCCGAATAGGCGGCATCAGCCTCATTTGTTTCCATTAATACCTCGTAAGCAGCTAAAAGGGTGTAGTATAGATTATCGACCCTTGTGTCCAGCCAGCCGATTCTTGCCTGCTCCAGTTTAAATTCATTCTCAACCGGCATGCCGCCGCCTTCAAGTCCAGACCAGAGTCTGAAATCTAAACGCATCGGTCCCTTTGCCGTCTCTTCATCAAAGAGAACTTCTTCATGATTGGAGTCGACACCTTGGTATGGTTTGCCGTTCACAAAAAGTAACGATTCAAACCCGGAATTATTCCCTCCGCCCGTCTTGCCAAACGAGAATATTCCTGCGACTTGATGATTGCTGTTTGGCAGGTGGCCATCAACATCAGCATGAAGCCAAATATAGCGGTCCCGGCCCTTCCAATAGTCGCCAATCTTCATGATACTATCTTCGTCGTAGACTACTGGTGGATGAGCACCAATCTCACCGTCATCCTCATGTGTGTGAAATTGCTCAATCGTAAAGCAATCACGATAACGATAACCCTCTAATTCCCTTATACGCGCTTCAAATTTTCTTTCGGTTAAAAACATGTCATCACCCCGTTTGGTTGGTTTACTAAATTATTTTCACTCTCATGGGCACTGTGAGCTCTTCTGAGTGCCCGGAACCCTTAGTTTTTCGCTCTCATGGGCACTGTGAGCTCCTTTGAGTGCCCGAACCCCTTGGTTTTTCACTCTCATGGGCACTCTGAGCTCTTCTGAGTGCCCGGAACCCTTAGTTTTTCGCTCTCATGGGCACTGTGAGCCACTTTGAGTGCCCGAACCCCTTGGTTTTTCGCTCTCATGGGCACTGTGAGCTCCTTTGAGTGCCCGAACCCCTTGGTTTTTCGCTCTCATGGGCACTGTGAGCCACTTTGAGTGCCCGAACCCCTTGGTTTTTCGCTCTCATGGGCACTGTGAGCCACTTAAAGTGAGAAATTCCCGGCAGTTACAATTCGATGATATACATTGCCGCCTACTAACCCGTCAACAATTTCCCATGGGCCATCATGGCGCAGGCGTTTTTCTTCTAACTCTTCCAAACTAGTAATTCTTCCATCTAGCCACTCGTTGATCCGATATTTAACCGAATCAATCCGTGTAATCACGCCGCCATAACGAATATCAATCACTTCCCAGCCAAATGGCTTATAGGCTGCAAACCATACTTTGCGGTGCTTTTGGCGTAAAAGATCCACATTGGTTTGAATCTCATCCAATTTAATCAGGATTGATTTCATTTGCTCGTAATCCTTTTTCTCATACGCATCTTTTAGCGTGATGCCGATTTCCGCCTTCACACTAAGAACCCTTGCTAATTGTTCGTAGAAGCCAAATAAATCCCCCCAGGCTGAATTATTTTGCTTTGCCTTCTCAAGCTCTGGGACTAATTTTTCATAATGCTCGCCTAAAGACAGGCCGCAGATATTTTCATCATATAAACCAATTAATACATCTTGGTAAAGTAACACTTTTGAAGTCATCGAAGTGTTCATATTATCCTTCATGACACCAGGTGTTTCATCTAGCTTTTTTAAAATCATAAAGTCAGCAAAATGACCATCGCCGCAAAATTCAAAGCGCTTCGATACCTGTTCTGGAGTCACATCCTGATGATAGGTGTGTTCCGCGAACAGCTGCAAGATTGGCAGAGAAGTAGCAAACGGCGTTTCTGCCCCGTTATCGCCCCACATCGTGACAAAGACTTCCTTTACCCCTTCCTTTTTACAAGCGGCAATGCCGGCCTCCGTCGTCACAATCGCTTTCCCATAGTTCGGTGCGATTCCGTTCCATGTCCAGGCCCCGCCAGCAAATATTGGAGTTTTTCCGAGCAGCTGATGGTTTTTAATCTCTTTTTCATAAATCTCCTGATCTTTGCTATAATAATTCCAATAAACAAGCTCTACATCCGGAACCTGAGCAATAAGATCTTCCGGTATTTTGCCGGTCTCATCTTTATATTTGCTATCCTCGGCGAACAATGGAAAATACATATCGCTCCAAATCATCGGTTTAAGCCCATGCTTTTCTGTAATGGACACGACCTCTTGAAGATGTCGATTCATCAGATCAATATGGTTTTCATAGCCATGCTGCTGCAGGTATTTTCCTAACCCAAGCTGGAACGTCTCATCCATGCCAATATGAATCCGTTTTGTCTTAAATGGTTCCGTTGCAGCCTTAATACAATTCTCTAAAAACTCATAGGTTTTAGGCTCATCGACTAGTAAAATATCATCTGTATCCCTAAACGCTGCCGCATAATTCCATTTCAGCGCCTCTTTTAGGTGACCCAATGTTTGAATACAAGGAATCATCTCAACGCCCAGCTTCTCGGCATATTCATCAAGGGCCTTTAATTCTTCAAACGTATACCGTCCCCGCATGTAACCGAAATATGGATGTTCCTTAACCTCATATGTATCCTCTGTATAAAGCATCAAGGTATCCAGACCCATCACAGCCATTCTTCGCAGCAGATTTTCCACCTCAGGAACTGTGGGCACGGCATTTCTCGAAGCATCGAGCATAACACCACTCATCTCAAACTGCGGCTCCTCTGTTACATCAAATTCAGTTTCATCTTGAAAATGTTCCATCCAAAGTCCTAATGCCCGGAAAAAGTGAATCGTTTTTTCAAAGGAGATTTCCCCATAGCCATTTTTATTCGCGACCCTTATGGGACCATTTTGATTTTTAACATGTACAGGGTGCCCATCATGAGAAAGTTGAAAATTTACATTCCCCATTACAAGTTTAAGCCCTTCAGCAACTGAAGATATTTCGCCTATTAAGTGAAGTTTCATCTTGCTCTCCCTTTTCACGTTCAAATTATATTATTGTTGATTGGCTATTTTTTCAAGCTTATTAAACCGGTTCAGGCAGACCCTCATCATCCAATAAGCTGGTGCGACAGCGGAAATAAAGGGGATTAAGCCTGGAACCTTCAACATTACCATGCTTACAATAAACAGCCCTGCACCAATCCATATGGTTGGTCCGAAGCCTGTCACTGCAAACAGAAAGGATTGTTTAATATATTCCTTATTGGATAGCTGATAATGGACATAGATCGCAAAGAAATAACCAATAGACATGATAAACAGGAATGCGACAAAGTATAAAAATACGAGCAGAAAGATTGAAAAAATGCCAGTCATGACTCCTATTACAATCCGTATATCGACAAAGAGGAAAAGGCCAATGCAGTAAAACACAAGGCCAATTCCATTACTCCTCTTCCATTCTTTAACATACACATACTTAAACGTCTTCCAAACAGACAAATCTGTATCTTTTCTAATCCATTTCCGGACAATGGTAAAAAGGGCAACAGTTGAAGGAAAGAAGCCCAAAACTCCTAATCCTAGAATGGTAAAGGCAATCCAGCACAAATTGGCCGAAATAACCCTCCATATCCATTCAAACACAATCATCCATGAACCTTTTTTCATGATGTATCCCCCTTTCCAATAGCCTTTGACGTAAATATTCCTTACACAATACTCATTTACTTTACCGAATTGGTTTTCAGTAATTGATGGTAAAGCGGACTTCCCTTAACCGCTTTACCGGTTAAACTTAAGACAAATTCACTGAACATGGTGTTTGCCCATGCAAACCAGTCCCTTGTAAATTCCTCCGGGTAATCGGCATTAAAGCCTTCATGCATGAAATTAGTGCCGCCATCTGTATTTATGAAATAAGCTAAAATTTCCTGTTTTTCCGTTTCATTTGTCGATGTCATTCCTTGAATTGCCAGTGCAATATGCCAAATGTAATGATCGGGAGTATGCGGACTTCCAATTCCATTTGCACATTTTCCTTCATAATAATAAGGATTATCCCTGCTCAGCAGGAATTTGCGCGTATTTGTATATCCTTCATCATCAAATGGAAGGTAGCCTAAATAAGGTGCAGCCAGCAGACTCGGAACATTGGCGTCATCCATCAAATTGACCCGTCCTTCCCCATCGGTCTCATAGACGTACATATCGCCGTGAATCGGATGATTAAACTTTGCATATTGCTCAATGCCATTTTGAATTTCCGCGCGAAGCTTTAGGCATTCCTCTTTTAATGAATGATTGTTTAGCACTTCCTCACACATTTGGGCTGCATAACCTAAGATTACAACGGCAAACATATTCGCTGGCACAAGATATCCATAGGTGCAAGCATCGTCACTCGGACGGAAGGCGCTCCACGTCATTCCGGTCGGAACAACCAGCCCTCCCTTGCCCTCACGAATCAAAGTATCCGATTGACGGCAATCCGAACGCCGAAAGCGATAAGGAGAGTTTTTCTCATGATCTTGTTCGGTTCTCCATACTTGGATAATCGTTTCAATCACCTGCTGAAACGTTTCTTTTAGATGAGAGGTACGTCCTGTTGACTTCCAAAATAGGTATGCCAGCTGCACCGGATAGCACAAGGAATCAATTTCATATTTTCGTTCCCAAATATGTGGTGTCATATTCGTGTCGTCCATTTGATGACCTTTTCCATTTGCCGTTTCATTGAAGGCATTGGCATATGGGTCATGTAAGATAAAGGCATAATGCTGGCTGATCACGCCTTCAAGCAAATCCGCGATTTCTTCATCCTCTTCAGCGGCTAGCAAATAAGGCCGTACCTGGGCAGCTGAATCCCGCAGCCACATCGCCGGAATATCGCCGGTGATAACAAATGTTTTCCCATCTTCTTGTTTTTTCATCGTAGTTGTATACGTATTGACAAAACATTGCTCAAACATCTGCTGCAGCTTGTGATTATCAGGGAAAAATTCCTTGACGTGATTGATAAGTTTTTGCATTGATTCAGGAATCACCGTTGTCATGTTCCCACTCCTATTCCTTTTTTTCGAAACCAAGTGTGATGATTTCATATTTTTCTACTTCATATAAATCCGTTGATGGATTTGTTTTTTCTTCAAGAATTGTACTCTTATAGGATTGATACTCCTTATTAAGGGTAGCTTTAAGGCTTACCTTTTTCTCAGACGGGTTAAACCAGCGAATCATCACGTCATCCCGATCCTCCGCCGCTTTCATCGACGTCCATACAAGACCGTTTAGCTCTGAGCTTACAAACTGATAGGTCCCCGGCAATGTCCCCTCATGAGTATCTGTTTGAATAACCGTCAGCGCCACTTTGTATTGGTAAGCATCCACAAATGCTTGTGACTCAATGACATCTTTTTCATGCGGCAGGACCTGCCATTCTGCTGTTTGTATGCCTAAGCATTGTGCTTCGGGTGTCGGGAAGTAACCCCAGTCGCCCAGTTCCGCCGTCGAGCGAAGCACGGTAACGGCAATCGTTCCGTCTGCCGGCAGGATTTCATATTCTTGAAGGCCATCGGTTGCGACAGTTAAGCCCATCTTGTCATCTGAGAGGCTGGCAAATCGCTGCTGATGATGGCAAAAGCTCGGATTTTCCCATTCCTTCTCCGGTGTATTCGGGCGTGTGACAATCTCAAAAATACTGTCTGCCTTATGTGTCTCGGTCTCTAGTCCGGTCGGGAAGAGAACGCGCAGACGGTGATCCGTAGCTTGGTTATCTACGGTAAGCTTAAAGGCTGGACCCTTCATTCCTTTTTCAAGTGTGACAACAGTTCGAAGTGTGATGTTTGTCCTCTCGCTTGATCTGCCCGCTTCTCTTTCCTTATGCCAAATCAATTTATTCCGTTCGATTGCTAACCGGTCGTCTGCTGAAACCGGAATTGATAAGGTGTGCGTGAACTCAAGGACGGTTCTTAGGGCATTTCTTTCCACGAAGATAAATTCCACCGGCACCCCTTTTGTTGTGATCGCGTCCTGGCCCTTTGCTTCCTTGAACATATATTCGTTTCCGACATCCCCGGTATCTTCGTAAATTCCAAGACGATAGAAGGTCTCGCCGGATTGCTTATGGGTTAAATCATAGCTGCCGTCTTCATGGAACAATACATGAACTGATTCATTTTCCATTTCAAGGCTGGCCTGAATTTCTTCCTGCTGCTGGATCTGTTGATCAGCCGGCACAAGATAGAACGTTTTATAGCCAAATGACGGAACACTTTCCGCGAAAAATGACAGCTTAGCCCGTTTAGCAAAAAACGGCTGGCGGAATTTATCGTCTGGTAAATCATAGTCAAATTCGACTGTCGGATTCTCAAGCAGAAATTCAATGGCATGACCTTGATCATCCACGAGCTGATTGCCTGGCATTTCTTTTTCATGCAAATAGTCTGGAATTTCTTCAAAATGCATTTGTGAAAAATACACCTTTTCAATGTCAATTATTTGCGTGAGGACTTCATTTTTCTCCCAGCCGGTTGTATTCATCACAACAAGCGGAATTCCTCCTTCTGGCGTTTGCGAAGTATCAACCTTTTGGGTAAGTTCTGCCGCCTGTTCCCCGACGAATACTTCTCCCATTTGCGCGACGCTTTCAAAACGGGTGACCATTTCACGGTGAACCTCATCAACACTGCAGCCGCAAATGCTGTCATGCGGGTGATTCTTCATCAGCGATTTCCACATAAAGCGGATGTATTCGCGCGGGTAGGTGCCGCCTGCTAAATAATTCATCACCGCCAGTGGTTCAGCTGTTTTTTCCAACAGGTTTTGAACTAGGTTATTCCATTGCTTCAGGTAAATCCGGCTTGATGCAGTATTAACGAGCGTGGACCAGCCGTCTGTCCGCTGGTTGCGCAGCTCCCCTTCAATGACCTGGAGCTTCTCAGGAAGAGAACCCTTTAAGGCCTCTGTGTACTCATCAAAGCTGGAATGCTTGAAGTTGTAATCAGGATAAAGGGCGGCTGCCGTTTCAATCGCCTCTGGAATGGTCTTTTGCAGCGGCTGATGATCACAGCCATTCATAAATAATAATTGATTCGTCGATGCATACTTTTCAGCATCTTGGAGCTTTTTATCCCAGAACGCTCTTGCTTCTTCTTCATCCGCCGGGATTTCATTCCCGTTTGAATACCAATTGGCGAAAAGAATACCTAAAACGCCGGAGCCATCCGGCGATTTCCAAATCATCTCTGAATAAGGGGATTCAAAATTAGAAGTGTCCGACACCGTGTTATTAAAGCCAGTCGGTTTCACGCCCCGTCCGAAGGCAGCTGTATCGATCCCCGCTTGTTTTAAAATCTGCGGCGCCTGCCCGTAAATGCCGAATGTATCAGGGAAATAACCAATTTTTGAAGCATGGCCGTAAGCTTTCGTATCATTCAAGCCGATCTGAAGGTTGCGGATATTTGCTTCAGAGCTGGTTAAAAAGGCATCCTGCAGCACATACCATGGGCCAATATGGAGCTTTTTCTCTTCAATCAATTGTTTAACGATTTCACGATTTTCAGGGTGAACGGCGAAGTAATCCTCCAACAGAACGGTTTGCCCGTCCAGATGAAAAGATTGAAAAGCATTTCCTTCCTTTTTGAACTGTTCAATCAGATTATTCATGAGTTTTATAAAATAATAGCGATGTTTCTCAAAAGGTAAATACCATTCCCTGTCCCAATGAGAATGGGAGATAATATGGGCTGTCTTCTTCATAAGACTTCCCCTCCTTCGATGATTTATATAGCGCCGCGAAAACGCTGTCATTTTTATATAATTAAATTTCTCACTACTTACATTAAAAAAAACTGCTCCAACTAGCAATAGAATACCGGCAAGTCATAAAGATATTACAGTGGATATAAAATTAGTCCATTGATTGAGGAAGCAATGAACCATTGCAAAAAAGGGTTAGTCCCCCGCTGCATAAAAGCTGCGGAGAACTAACCCCTTACTTGTTTACTTTAAAGACCGAATGCAGAACCGTCCCCATGGTTATGGTTACCCCAATGATTACCTGGTTACCTTATAAAAAAGAAAAGATATTCTTTACGGCAGATATAATAGATTCAAATAACATATTGGCCATAACGGCAATCACAATAAAAGTTAACACATAAGTAAGTAAAGAACCGTAAAGGACATCTAAGCCCCCGTGACTCTCTTTTTTATAACTGGCAATCAAGAGTGGTGGAACAATGAAAATGGATGTAGCAAAGCCAAGGAAAAGCACTAAAAGGAAGAATTCAATTTTTAATATAGCCAAGATAAGCGCCACTGCAAGAATTGCCACAAACGGAATCAAAAATGAACCAAATCTTGAAATTACCTCTTTATAAGTGACACTCACTTTACCCAACTTAATAGAAATGAACGTGAATGAAGCTACTAAAAGAATAAATAAAGCATAGGCAAAGGTTGGCTTCATAACAAACTCTGCAAACGGAGGTTGAATATTAACATCCGTACCAAACATACGACCAACTTCGTTAACAGGAGCCAGGAAATATTTTATTCCGAAGTAAATAGTCAATGGAATAATAATAGAGTATAACGCCATGGTTATCATGGCGTTGATAAAATGCTCGGACCCTACGGATTTTGAACTAGCATAGGGCTTTTTCAACACTTGCGAAAAGTTACCGAAATACATTTTTGAAACATTCTTGGCACCCTCTAAATACTGATTGGGCGGTGTCTGCCTCTGTTGAACTGTCTGTGCAAACCTAGGACCCGGCACCGAATTGATACTGGACTCAGCTGTAGGAACTCCTTCTTTGAAAACACTAGCATTTAATTTTCCCCCACACTGCTCACAGAAGTTTCCTCCTTCATTTTGGTGTGAACATATTGGACATTTCATACACATCTTCCTTTCTTATGTATGGATTTTCCTAGGCCAATTGTCGGACCTTAATAACGAATATATGTATGTTGTGGTGGAAACTATGACCAGTTTGTTTATTTTCTTAATATTTACCACCTTCATAAATAATAAGTACCATGTTTTTTCAAAAGTTTTTGACATGCTCCCTTGATAAATACGGAAGATTTCCTTTAATACAGGTCAATAGTTACTTCTATATTTTTGTAATCCTTTATAACTATTGGCATAAGTATATGTAATAGTTTGTGTGTGCTTAGTAGACTAAATCTTCAAATAACAAAGGAGGATGTACATGAAATATTGTAAAGAATGTGGTCACTCATTAAGAGAAGGGCAGCAATTTTGTAATGGGTGCGGAACACCAGTAAATGGAGAATTGAGACAACAGAACCCGCAACACTCTACATATCAGCAATCAAATCAGTTCACACCAAGACCACCACTATCTAAAAAAAAGAAAAAATGGCTGATCGCATTCGTTGCTACTTTAGTCATCCTATTCGGAGGTTATAAGGCGGGGGAGGCCTTAACATCAAAAGAACGGTTAATTAATAAGTTCGAAACCGCATTAGTTGATAAAGATGCTAGGGCAGTAGCTAAAATACTTTCCTCCCATGACAAAAAAGCCGGAATTAATGAAGAAACAGTAAAAGGTTTTATGAGATACTTCGAAAAGAATCCAGATAAGGTGACTAATCTAATTAAAACATTAGAATCTCAATCAAAGTTAATCGAACAAACGAATGATAAAGAACTAAGTGAACTTGCTAGAGATTTTTTAGACCCGGGGTTCGTTTCTTTAGAGAAAGATGGAAAATTCCTTATCTTTGATAAATATACATTAACGGTTCCAACTGTTTATTTTACTTTATCGACAAATTATCAAAATACAAATCTTTATATAGACGGTAAGAAGGTTGGGAAAAGTACCCAACCAGACTATACAGAAACGTTTGGTCCATATTTACCTGGAATTTATCAAGTAAAAGCAAATTTAAAAACCGACTTAGTCGACTTAGAAAAAGAAGAAGAAATATCCCTTGCCCATTCTGGTATCAAAAAAGTAGTTAGCTTAAATCTAAATGGAGAATATATAACCGTAGACTTAGGAATAGGAAAAACAAATACAGCATTAAAAGGCACATTGTTTATTAATGGGAAAGATGTGAAGGTTAATCCATTCCAAAGCCCAACCTTCGGACCCGTTCTGACAGACGGGTCGATGAAAATAGCTGTGGAAGCTGAAACGCCTTGGGGAAAAATAAAATCAGATGATTTTTCGATAGATAGTAATTACATTTATCTTAACTTAGGAAATAACCAAGACTTTAGAACGCAAGTCATGGATCAAATCATGAAATTTGATGACCAGTACTTGGCATACTTTACTTCGGGAAACAAAAGTACGATGACAACTACAACGGCCAATTCCAATGTGATTTTCGAAACAGACGAAATAATCAAACATAATGTGGTCAACGACATAATGTATAAAGGGAAGCACCTTTCCACTATTTTTGATTTGAATACCTTTCATTTATCAAACGAAGATGGCGTTTGGTCCGTGAATGTAGATACATTAGAAAAATACTATGAAGGTTTTTTTAACAATGGACGTGATCCTTTACTAGAATATGCTGACCAAGCAAGATCCTATACTTTATTCTATGATGAAAAGATTAAGAATTGGTTAGTGGATAACTTTAATGTAATTTATTCATTTAGTGGTGAGAAAGGGAAAGAAGTGAAAGTGGAAAAGCCAAACATGTATATGACAAAAGGTGTAGCCGTTGTAAATACAGGATCTGTCTCTTATTCAAAGGATGAAATTGAATCTTTTATGAATGACTACCAGACTGCAGCGGTAAATGCGATTAATCACCATGACTTCTCCCTTGTAGAGGATTTCTTTACTCCTGATGGAAAATCCTATAAAGAGACAAAAGACTATATTGACTACCTCAAGAAAAAAGGAATAACCGAAGATTTCATTAGTTCAACCATATCAGAATTAGAAACCACTTCAGATGGATACCATATCTATACTAAAGAAGTGTTCCGTATTCACTATACTGACGGCTCAATGAAGGAAAAAAACTTTAAAACACAGTATCAGTTAAAACGAGTCGGTTCAAAGTTAAAAGTTGATTCCCTTGTGGAAACAAATGAGGTAACAGATTGATGGAAGCCGTGGGGACGGTTCTCGTGGCGCTGGTCATTTCTTAAAGTTCATTGAAATAAATTCTGGTATTACAAAAAGGGGGTAGCCTCCCGCTGCGTGAAAACTGCGGAGGACTAACCCCTTCCTGTGTCCTTCCTATGGAGCTAGAAATCCATGAACCTCAAATTCATAGATTCTTGCGGCTTGGTCGCCGCCTTGGGTTGGCTTGTCAGTCCATAATCGTACATAGCGTGCATTTGTTAAGGTGATACTGTGTTCCGAAACGGCTGCTGTATTGTCCGTTACCTTCACAGCTTCTGTCCAGTTTTCACCGTCAAGGCTTACTTCAATTCTAAATGCCTGGGTATTAAAGGCTTGCGGCTCCCCGCCGGCTTGTGCATGGCGAACAACGAATTTTGAAATCGCATATTGATCGCCAAGGTCCACTTTTAACCAATGAGGGGCATCTCCTAATGCGCACCATTTACTGTTAATGTTCCCGTCAAAAGCATATTTTGCCGCTTCACTTGGAGCACACTGCCCGCTGGCGATGGCTGTTTTATTCAATGCAACATTTTTAATATCCTTGGCGGCTTTAGAAATGGTAATCATCGCTTCTTTTGTAATAACACTTTCACCCTTGCTGTTTTTTGCAATCAGGGTGACAGAGTAGACGCCTTCTTTTTCATAGGTGACAACTGGATTATTCTCATTGCTGACAGAAGGTGTTCCCCCCTCAAAATGCCATTCCACTTCTTCCGTTACTTCTGATGAAGCATTAAAAAATTGAATTTTCTCTCCTGGTGCCGCTACCGTTTTATCCGCACGGAATTCTGCCTCAGGCTTTGGATATGCCGGCCATTCGAACATAACGGCTGCAGGCTCGCTTCGTTTGAACTCCTTGTTCACCGCAACTATTTCTAAATGGGTGCTATTTTCCTTTCCGTTCCGCCTCAGATCAGAAAGGTAATAAACATTGTTAGGTGTAGCGCCAACAAACTCTTTTTCATTGTTCGGCAGCTTTCGGTAAATTTCAAAGTGACTCACATCGGAATCCGACGGCTCCCAAGCAAGAGCGACATCAGCATAGATTCCTTTGTTAAACTCAAGGTTACTAACCTTTCCTTGTTTCGGAGAATCGGTGGCATTGTGCTTCTCTTGTTTGTTATAAACCTTGATTTCTCCAATATTTGTCGTAAAATCCTTTACTTCCTGGTCACTATCTATCAAAAGCGAGATGGCTGCGATGTTTTTATCACTGTATTTTTTCAGTTTAAACGAATCGGTCATCCATTGATTGTGACTTTGTTTTTTCACATCGAAGAAGACAAAGTGATCGGGATTGTCGGTGAAGCTAACCCCAAGCTTCATGTTTGGCTTTTTCAAATCCGTTTTGTACGTCAGTGAGATTTCAGTATCCTTTTGAATAGAAAGATTGGTTTTATAAAGCTTAAGATGTGTTGGTTTTTTTGCATCAATGGCGCCTGAAAGCTTTAATGAACTTCCTCCATAGTAGGCGGTTTCCCAATCAAAATTAACGTTAACAGCTTGTCCGCCCTCTATTAGCCAGCGCCAGGTTGGCAAGATATCCTGCAGACTGCGGTTATTCCATGACTGACCGCTAACCAAGTTCCCATCGACAGCGAAAAACTTGCCGCTGCCTGTATTAAAATGAGTGACGAAAGGCAGTTCCTCAATTGCCGATTTGGCAGTGAAATAATGTGCCATTCCTTTCCACGGACCGTTATCGTTTGTTGCTGCAGGATTGCCAGATTTTCCAATCCAGAATTCATTTTCTTTTTGATAAAACTGTTCCATTGTCTCAGCTGTTTTAAAAGCCCAGTCCGGACGATAAATTCCTAAAGAGGTTAAAGGTGCTTTTCCCTCTGGAAAAATTCCTTGCCAAGGAACATTCGTGCTTGTTCCATTCGCTTCCACATCAATCCCAGTAAACAAATCATATGGGCTTCTGCCGAGTTCCTTAGCTTTGTTGGCAGAAGACTGCTGGTCGCGCCACCAGAAGTTTAAGAACATGCTGTCAGAAACACGTGTTTTACCGTCCTGCAAAAAGCTGCTGTTTTTATCTGTCAAAGCATTCTGCCAATTGATACGCCCATCATTTGTCATTGAATCGTACCACATGATCTGCATGTTTTTCTGCTTATGCTGCTGAAGATAACCGAGGAAGTCTATCATCTTTTGAGCCGTTTTTGCGTTTCCGCCCTCGGTTTCCTGATTAATAAACCAGCCGTCAAATCCGTAGTAGCTGGCTACTTCGAGCAGCTTGTCTGCTGCCGGGAAGGAGCCATCCTCCCTCTGGGTCAGCATTTGGTTCACCCATTCAGCCTTTCCCCCATAAACAGTAGGAGGGAAGAAAACGTTTCCTAAAATAGGTACACCGTTTTTATGGGCAGCATCAATCACGTCTGCGCTCGGCGGTACGATAATCCCTTCACCAGCCGAACCGGCCCAATACACCATAAGGTCAACATATTGCCAATAACTAAATGTGTTTGCATAGAAGTCTTTCCCGCCTTGAGAAGGTACACCACTCGTATTCGGGTTGAGCGCAGACAAAGCAACTAACTTTGCATTTGACTGAGCATTATCATTCACTTTGTCTAACACTTCCCGTTTGGCTAATGGAATTTGGCTGCGGTTAAACAGAGCATTCGGATCCTTCTCTGGAGTCCAGTTCATAAGTTGTTCGGGATACCAATAAGATGATTCTGGTTGTTTAGCCAAGCTTGCATTTGGCCATAACAAGATGATACACAAGCCGAAAAACACAGCCAATGAATGGCTCTTCTTCAAATAAATCATTTTTACATCTCTCCCTTTTCTATTTTTTATAATGAAGCTTTTAAAGCTGGCTTCCCTTTACACCCATAGCCTTCCGTTTTCAGTTCAAGAAAGCGCTACCAAAAATAAGTAAGTCTATGTATAGTTACTCCCTTATTCATTCTTCTACCAACAATATTGGGGATTGTTTCCTTCGTCAATGGACTTTATAAATGCAGTAAGGTTTTTTCACTATTCCTAAAATTTATTCATTAAAAAACAGTTAATAACGGTGCCTAGAATTAAAAAAAGCGTAAAGCCCCTCTATAAAGAGACCTTACGCTTTTATCTTTTCAAATCATTATTCCATTACGTATGAGAAACGATCAATTCACAATCGCCGTCCACTTCAAATTCACCAAATCCAACAGGGATGATTAGTGTAATAAGTTACCGAAATTATGTCGTAATTGGAGGTAACTGTGACGGAGAGGGGTTCTACATCGACTTTTTTGCTCTAAATCTACGAAAAAACCTTCGTAGAGGTCATAGCGAGGGTCTTACCCCACTAATCCTGAATTTATCCATCAAAATCCATAAAAAATGATGAAACAGCTTGCCCCCTTAGAATTCAAGGCTCAAGCTGTTTATCATTTTTTTAAATTCTCCTGTCTGCTTGACAAGGAGAAATTCAAATTTATTCGAGTTTTTTAGTGTGCTAATTTTCGAAGATGTGTTTCTTTTAAGCCATGAAGGAAGAAATAAAGCACTCCAGTTACAAGAATGACCACAGCCATAATGGCATACATTTTCGCATAGCCTGTATATGGCGTAATGTAACCTAGTAAATAAGGTGAAAGACCCAGTCCTGCATCGTAGAAGATGAAGTATGTTGACGTTGCAAGTCCCATTCGAGCTGGCGGCGTTTCTTTAATGGCAATTGCTTGTGTAGCAGATTGCATGTTTCCAAATCCTAGGCCCATAACGGCGCCGGCAAGAAGAAGCACCCAGCTGCTACCCGCAACACTTAACATATACATACTAATCGCATATAAAATAAACGCTGGATACATAATGATATTGGCGCCCTTGTTGTCCATTAAAGGTCCTGAGAACGGACGTGAAACAAGCGCTATAATGGAATATACAAGGAAGAAGAAGCTAGCGGCTGTAACAAGATTAATTTCTGTTGCGTAAAAGTTAATGTAGGTTAAAACACTTGAATAACCAAAGCCAAGAAGTAAGATGATAATCCCAATTGGTACCGCTTTTGGTTCGATAAAGTTTTTAATTGAGATGCCTGATTTTTTCTCTTTTTGTTGTGCAGGTGTTTTTTGGATAGCAACAGGCACTTTTAAAATGAGACCGATAATAAAACAAATGACACCTAAAATTAAGCATAATGTAAAGATAACAGGGAAGGTTGTACTATGCAGCATATAAAGACCAATAAATGGTCCGAGCGCTGTAGCAAGCGTCGTACTCATACTATAATAGCTGATTCCTTCTGCTCTGCGCGGCGCCGGAATAATTTGGGCAACAACTGTACCAGCAGCTGTACTTGCCATTCCGTGTGTAATCCCGTGAAGGAGACGCAATAAAATTAAAAAACCGATGCCAAGAGGCACGGAATATAGTGCTGTCATTGCAATAAATAAAATAACACCGATAATTAATAGTCGTTTGCGGCCAATTTTATCGATAATGCTGCCGCAGACGAAGCGGCCAATCAGTGCACCAATGATGAATACACCACTGACAAGCCCAGATTGACTAACCGTTGCATGATATTCATCAATCGCAAATGTCGCAATGGTTACAACAAGTAAATAGAAAACTAATGTGAGAAGAAAATTTATAAGTGAGACAATAATAAAATCCTTTGTCCATAATTTCGTATGTTGCATTAATGAAGCTCCCTTTCTTTCTTAAGATTATCAAAGATTTTCGGGAAAATTTCGTAAGCGATTTTACGTTCATGCTCTGGAATGTTATCCATTATACGAAATTCAAGCTCTGTAATGTCTTTACGTACATCGCGATAAATGCTCTCGCCGATATCCGTTAATTGAATAATTTTTTCCCGTTTATCATTACCTAAAATTTGTTCCACGATGCCCAGATCCATTAATTTCTTGACACGTCTTGTAATGGTTGGTTTTTCAACCTCATGTCGAGCTGCAATTTCGACCAATGTAGAAGCCCCGCGATGTTTTAAATGATAAATGACAATCCATTGCGAATACGTGATGCCATAGTGACTCATCAGCTCGTTTAATCTCGTAATTACCGGTCTATATAAAGCTAAAAAGCGCTGTAAATAACCTTCCAAACTAAACACTCCTTTTTAGTTACCCTGAGTAACTAAATGATTACCGAAGATAACTATATCACGATCACATAAAGAATGCAAGGTACTTAAATTTTTTGAAAACGATTAACCTAAGGAGGAACTACCTATTAGAATAAACGGAAAAGTTTTTAACTATAGATGAGCTTTGTAAAAAAATTGGTTATAAAAAAAATTCTATTAAAATCATCTCACCTCGATAATTTTCTTAGTGTGGAGAAGTTTGTTATGGTTTATCCCGTTCGTATGCTAGTATATTTCGATCAAGTTGGTTTTTCCTTATTAGCTTCTACTGTTACCAATTTCTTGCTCCCAATTAGATACAATAACAAAATAATAATCATAAAAGCTGCAGAATAACTAAAAGTCATGCCGTACCCAACCCTCTTTGCTAAAAACCCGAGACCTACTGATCCAATGGCCAAACCAAAATCGATAAAAATAAGCAGCATCGAATTGGCTGTTGCTTTTTTCTCAGGTGGAACAAGCGTTAATGCCCAAGCTTGGACAATGGGATGGATGATCGCAAAAGCAATTCCGAATAATGCCCCTGAAACCCAAACCATTACCATACTTTTAGAAAAGCCTAAAAGAATCAAACCTACAGCCCCTGAAATGGCCGCCGGAATAATAAGGATTCTGTGACCAAATCGATCGAAAATTTTACCAGAGAATGCTCGAAATATTACCATTGCAATCCCTTGTGCGATAAAAAACTGTGAAATCCTTCCGCCAACATGGATCTCTTTACCAAACGCCCCCATAAAGTTGACGGTTCCTGCAATGGTTATATAATTGAACGTTACCAAAATACAAGGAAGAAGGACACGCTTATCGAACATGTACTTATAGAAAGGTACTTTTTTTGTCGCCTGTGGACGCTCCTTTTCTTTTTTAACCGTATTTTTTGTGAAAAAACTGCACACTAATGAAAAAGTCATAAGCCCGAGAGTTAATAACATCATGGAACGGAATGAAAAATGCGCAAGATAAGAAATTGCGATTAGCGGCCCCATTGTCGTCCCAACGCTTGTAGACATGGCGAAAAAAACAATGCCCTCACCTAACCGAGATTTAGGAACAATATTACTTGATATCGTAAAGACTAAAATCGTAAGCATACTAAACCCAATACCTTGTAGTGCTCGAATGAATATTAAAAATCCGATGGAGTCGTTTATAAAAGTAAGACCGATCGTACCCAAAAAATAAACGAGGGAAATAATGAGGAGTAATTTCATATTAACTTTTTGGATAATGACACTAGCAAAAAAGCGCGTAATGAGTGATGCTAACATTAAGGTCGTGGTCATGATTCCTGCAATCGCAGGATTATTACTAATGGTTGATACGAAAATGGGGAAACCTGCTGTAATCATATAAAAAGAAGCGAACATTACTAAAGACAATAAAATAATAATTACATATTGGTTTGTCCATAGTTTAACTTTTTTTTTACCCATCATATAAGACGACCTTTCAAGGCTATTTCTAAAGATAGTGATGATTTATCCGTGAAAATTGCTTTTTAAATCATGACAAATTTACTCTTCCCTTATTTTTTAAAAAATATTTGTCGAGAACTGTTTCTACATCTTCTTATAAAAAGGAACCTTAACAAGCTACTGAACAAGGCTAGTGCTAGGATCAAATACCGGGCATTGAACATGAAAAACCGACAGACATCCGCCGGTTTGATCAAAAATTATTAAATTAAAAGCCCCCGCATTATCGGGGATAGTGCCCGGTATCCTGTTTCTTTTCAGCACACTATCCTAAAAACCAATCAATCTTCGACAAAATCCGGGACGGGACAGGCACCTATATTATTGGACGCCCTACGTTAAGTCGCTGCTGAAGAAGCAGCCGCGTGGTCAGCCTTCACACAATCAATTGCGACAACGAGCGCAATAATGATGGCTTCCATCTCTTCATTCAATATTTGAACCTTGTAGCTATCGCCCCAAGTGAACCACTTCTTGCTCACGTTACCGACGACTTTCCCAAACTGTAATACCTGAAAATCCATATCCCACCAATTACCCTGTACTTCAATGCCTGCCGCATCAATCGTATAGCGTGCTTTAAAGAAAGAAAACTCCTTCTTAATCGTTAACACCTCTCGACCATTCACCTCAACAAAAAACTTCGGCAGAAAGCTGAACACCTTTTTCGTAATGAGCGCAACTTCATCTCTTGCTGAATTCATGATGGAGAAAGCCTTTGGAATTTGCATAAAACTGCCCTCAACGTAATAAACATCCTTCTCCTGCTGATCCTTTACCGTAAATTTGCCGCCTAGACTGAAAACCTTCTGCTTTATATAAAGTTCCTTCATATTATGCCTCCTTCGATACAACATATTTAAGGTCCATGAGATTGATTTACATAGACCGGTCCATGAGATTGGCTTTCAAGGAGGCACCATTGCAGTCCCACCTAAAAACCTCAACCTTATTTTACGATTCTCCATCTGTCTAAAGAACTATCAATCTTCGAAAAATTTTGGGTCGTAACTGGCACCTATATTAAAGTTTATTTTTCCTACGGAAGGGTATTAAGTAAAAAACTCTTACAAAGGAGATGTTAATAATGGACGAACATAAGGAAGTCGAAAGGACTGAAAGGAAGTCCGATTCCAGTAAGGTAGCTTCTACTTTTATAAAATATGCTGCTTATCTAATTATTTTTTTCGGAATAATGTGGTTTATTATAAGTTATTTGATACCGATGATTAGAGGGTAGACATGAAGAGCAACTTTATCATAGAGTTTATCAAAATATGGGGTCAGTCGCCCGATGCGTTAAAGCAGCGGAGGACTGACCCTTTTTTCCCGACAAAATCCGGGCGATGACAGCACCACCGTAATTATCAAATGTTAGTTGGAAAAAATGCATAACCCTCAAGTTTGTATTCATTCACCAATTTTCTCAATGGGTTAAACCATACAAACGTTTATTTAAATTTGCTAGAAACCGCGATACATTGGGATTATTGCAGTTTAGCGGACAAAAATTTTGTCACTTAATCAAACGTTTATTTAAATTGCTGCGAAAGCCAGTGAGATCAACGATTTTCCGCTATAATTTGAAAAAAAATTAGCAAAAGTTGTGATATTGTCTGAATCCATTCCAGCATGATTACCTTCTCTCTTCAGGAAATGACACCTCTCGATACAATCGCCTTCAGAAAAACAAATCAAACGTTTGATTAAATTGGTCACGAAACCCGCTATTTTGAGATTCAACTGCTTTGGCTGGTAAAAATTTTGTCAGTTAAATAAACGTTTGATTGAATGTGGCTTAAGCGGGCATTATTGCTATATTTAAACCTTCTAACCGCTAAAAAGCATGTCGAAAACTGGCAAGTAGTAATATTTTGGGCGGATAGGTTAAAATCAAAGCCGAGTGGGGGTCAGACCCCGAAATTCATTTCATTAATTCTCCTGCAAAGCTGATTAAATATTCAGCCTGTTCCTCTGTAATTTGTTTATTTGCCTGAGCCTTTACATGGTTCATAAATGCATGAAGCTGACCATCTCTCACTTTTGTATTTCCTCTTTCTTCCGCTGCTTTTGCGGCAACTAGTTTAGAAAGATAAGAGACAGTTTTTTCCTCATTGCCATTATCATTTAAGAAAGACTCTGTTAATGCGGCTAGGCTCTCAAAGTTTACTGTCACAGTGATTGTAATAGATGCTGTCGTTTTATTTCCAGCAACATCAACGCCCTCTGCTTCGAACGTGTGATCACCGATTCCAAGCTGATATGCCGGTTCTGAAATTTCTTTACAAGTACTTGTAGCAATACCCGATAACACATCTTCTCCATTACAAGAAATCGTAACAACCTCATCAATACCATACACTACACCATCCCCAACAGAGAAGTTAATGACCGGTGCTGTTAGGTCAATGTTAATTCCAACTTCCTTCTTTTCTTCAACATTGCCAAATTCATCTTTACTCCAGTAATGGATTACGTGCTGACCTTCTTCAAGAATGTCAATCGAAGTTCCAGTTTGTACATCTCCGTTATTGATTGAGTAGTACGTTGCAGCAACCTCAGATTCACTGTCTGATGCTTTTAAGTTCACCGTAACTGGACCGCTATACCAATGGTTTTGTGCTTCTCCCACAATGTCATGCGTTGTTTCAGGAGCTGTGACATCAGGCGTTTGATTACCACCTGCAAATTCTAGTTCCATGTAAAATAGATTTGTCACATCATCTTTTGTAATAGTATGCGTGCCAGCCTCAAGTGAAACAGTCACAATGCCATCTGTCATGGGATAACTTGTTCCATTTATCTTGATTCCTACTCCATCTGCCGTATTAAACACTAAAGTTAATTTTGAATCTTTAATAGTGGTAAACTTAATGCTGGTTGAGCTTTCAATTTTCAAAGCTTGAGTTAGGGTTAAACCATTATACACTACGGTTCCCTTACTTTTTGAGAGGCTCCCTACAATCGTGAAAAAGTCGCTTGCATTTCCATCCGTAGTAAAGTTATGGACATATCCTTCAATTGTTGGATCTGATGGGTCTGTTGGATCTGTTGGCGTTTCTGTTGAACTACCTCCTACAGAAACAAGGTTGGTGGTGTAATTTCTTATTTTAGTCATTAGTGCTTCATTAATGCTATCCGATTTGTCATCAACGGAGTCATCAAATTCCCATGTAAAGTCTCCATTATTTAAGCGTCCAGCTTCTGCCGTTACAATTTTTTCAACAAGGCTTACGTCATCAATGATTGATGGGTCTACTCCCAAATCGATACTTGTATCAAAATTATTATAAGTTGTTCCACCTACTAATGTTTTGTATGAACTTGGAACAGTTTCACTTCTTGACGAAGCTAAGTATGCATCAAATGATGTTGCATGAGCTGGAGCTGTTCCTCTATCGGAATTCGCATAAATAAGACTTGCAGCCTCATCAATAATATTATTGTATGCTTTAATCATACCTCCATCCTCACCAGAGAATGTACCCTTTCCTAAAGCATCAGTGCCTTGTAAGGAACTCAGCATTGGATATTTAGCATGTCTAAAATAGTTTGATTCTACAAAGGCTGAGCTTCCTGTTGTAGTACCCACGCCATATTTTGAGATTCCATCAAAGAAGTTATTGTATACATGTACAGACGCTACTCTTATACGCGGGTGACGAGAGTCTGAATGATCAAACCAGTTATGGTGGAAGGTTACAAAGAATTCTGCCGAATCACTTAAACCGACTAGAGCAGATTTTCCGGAATCCCAGTAGTGATTGTAAGATAGTGTAATATACGTTGATCCATTTTTAAGGTCAGTGGAACCATCGCCTTTTGCCTGGTCAGCATCTCCTCCTGCAGTTCCATAGAAAATATCATTATTATGGACCCAAACATTCACATTACCTGTATCCAGGGAAATGCCATCGTCAGGGAATAACGCTACACCTAGATTTCTTACTTCTACATTACCAACATATCGAAGCAGGAAACCCCATCCATAGGCATAGGCATCTTCTCCGATACCTTCTAATGTAATATTCATTTCAGAATAATTTGATTTACCTTTTACTTGAAGATATCCGCTACTGTTAAGTTGTTCACTCATGTCAGCAGCTGTAACTTTTCCAATAAATCTGATTGCAAGTGGTGTTGTATCGTAACCTTTTTGTCTCAAGTTCAAAATTTCACCGATACCAACAGCCGTTTGTTTAGCGCCCTTACTATTGATGATCACATCAAGGGTTACGGTTTTGGCATTCTTAGATGTTACATAAATAACTTGAGCACCATCCTTAAGTGTTCCATCATCATGATAAGCACCTGAACCTGTGCCATATTGAGAATTTGCTGCAAAAGCAAATCCGGATCTGTCATGTGCAACTACTGAAAGTGTATTTGAAACAGTGCTTACTATTGAACCATCTGACAGTAACGCTTCAACTTTCATGACATAATCCCCAGCTGCAAGGCCCAAAGCATCAGCTCTCCAATATGTAGCGTATTTTCGAATTAATTCATCGTCAATTTGTGCATATTGAGAATCTGGTCCGCCTGTAGGTTTAACATATACTTTATACCCTTCCGCATTACTAATAGGTGACCATTCTACATATGCAGTTTCAAACCAGCCGCCACTGTCAGATACAGAAAGACTAGCAGCATGTACTGTCTGATTTGCGAATCCTCCTATTACTAAAGATAGAATAAAAGAATACAAGAAAAAATGACGAAATACTTTTGTAATCACTCTCATTATTAACATTCCTCCTAAGTTAAAAAGTTTATGAAACTCTCCTTTCATTTTTTAATTTTAGTTGAAACCGCTTACAATTATAATTCAAAATCTTTTGAAAATTGTTTGAGTTTTTTATATTTGACATACACATGGGGAAACGGTGTGACTCCGAAAGAAATGCTAATGTGGGAGGGAATTCCAGTAAAAGGAATGAACCCCTTTGGCAGCTAAAAATTTTGTCAGTTAAATAAACGTTTGATTAAATACGCCGAAAAGCCCACTGGTATAGGATTATTTCAAATTAACGTCCAAAATTTTTGTCAGTTAAACAAACGTTTGATTAAATATAGCTCTGTCCCACATCGATGATATTTGATTATAGGTTCAGTGGGAGTAAAGATTAATCTAGCCAAAGGAAATATTTTAAATTTAGGATTAAAAGAAAGCATGATAAAGTTGATCAGCTTCCCTTATTTTTCCTCAGGATTTCCGTCAAAAAAATATTTAAATTTTAAATGTTACTTAGCTATTGATACAGTTCGGAGAGGTTTCCATTATCTCGCCAATTTGAAAATAGTAGCCATCAGAATCGTCCTAAAGGGTTCCGTTTTGAGGTGATTTTCTAAAAATACTTACCGAAATGACAGTCGTTTTAGCATCTATATTGTTATATAAAATAACAAAACCTTATTTTACTAAAGCACCCGATAGTTTAAGTGTAATACTTCACAATATTGTGACACAAACAAGGATAGTAGTCCACCTCTAGTACCTAACAAGAATAAGGTTAACGGGGTTCCTTCCTTTTCAAAAGTAAATCTTTCCCTTAAAGAGGTCTTTGGTTGAGAATTAAAACAAGTTGAATAAAATTAATCCCCATCGTTACTTCCAGACACAACATTTTATGAAGCTTTTAACATAAAATAGGCTTTTAAACCAGTAACAGTCACCTAAAAGTAAGCATATTTTGTTGAAGAGAGTACATGTGGTATTTCTTAATTACACTTAACTGACAAAATTCCTTCCTTCAAATCTCTTGTTAGATGTCAGTTTAACCTAATTATTAAATAAACAGGGGAGGTAAAAATGCTTAATTTTCAAAATGAACTTCAAACTTTTGGAATGGATAATTTCCAAGTTGGTCAGTTAATTCCTATGGGTCCTCAGAGTCAGGATCCGAGAATAATTGGCGGTATGCGGTGCGGCGGAATGATGTGTGGTGGTATGCGATGCGGCGGCATGATGTGTGGTGGTATGCGATGCGGCGGCATGATGTGCGGTGGTATGCGATGCGGCGGCATGATGTGCGGTGGCATGATGTGTGGTGGCATGGCGTGTGTCGGTTTTATTTAGTTGTTTTAGCTGGAAAAAGATAATAGCAATACTTGCAAAAATTTACTCCATTCCATTAAATCCGCCTTCTAATACCACAAAAAGTCTATGAACTGATTAGATTAAGATTATTGCAAGGTATTATCACTGGATATGCTTCAGCCTTTACGGCTTGAATCACGAATAGGTGCTTTTATTGTTGATTTCATTTATTGCAACAGCTTTATTCGTAAAGGAATTTTTATTCGCTAAACTAAGGAAATAGCATCGACAAATTTCGGGCGCTGACCGGCACCTAAAAAGGGGTCAGTCTCCCACCGCGTTATACTGTGGGAAACTGACCCTTAACAAGATTCAAAGAAGCTAGACACTATTCGAGGAGTGTAAGGCACCTTAATGATTATGTTTGCCTTTCCCTTTCCCATTGCCGTTCCCATTGCCGTTCCCATTGCCGTTCCCATTGCCTTTCCCATTGCCGTTCCCATTGCCTTTCCCATTGCCTTTCCCATTGCCATTGCCTTTCCAAGGATGTTTCAATTCTTCTTGTTGATGTTTCTCTCCACCTTTATCCTCCTCTGATTTTTCTTCTTTTTTAGGTTTTGGTGGAACATCTGCCGCACTAACACCTTGAATATACAATTCATCATTCACTCTGTAAACACTGTTTGGTTGCTTAAAATTGGATGTGTTCGTTCCGAAAGCTTCCATCATCGCTTTAAACATTAATTGCGAGATTTTCGTCGTATTTCCACTCATATAATTATCCTGGCCGTTTTGGGCGTAACCAGTCCAGACAGCCATGGTGTATTGTGGTGTATACCCGGCGAACCAGCTATCATTAGTCGCTGAGCTTGGGTATCCATATTTAGCTCTAGTTTCTGAATCAAAATTCGTTGTACCTGTTTTCCCGGCAACATCCAGTCCAGGAACATTTGCTGTTTTTCCTGTCCCCGCATTTACGACTGTGCGTAACATATCCGTTACCATATAGGCAGTATAATCATTCATAACACGTTTTGATTCCCCTGTAAAATCAACGACTGTGCCCTCCGGAAAAACAACTTTTTGGACAAAATGCGGTTTATTGTAGATCCCATTATTTCCAAAAGCACTATAAGCTCCTGCCATGGCTAAAGGACTAACCGTATTACTTCCAATCGAATAGGATTCATATACCTGGTCATTTTTAAAAGTTATGCCAAGTTGTTCTGCAAATTTCTTTGCCTTATCCATCCCAACCTCTCGCATAGTGAGCAGCGCTGGGATGTTATAAGAGTTTTGCAGTGCTGATCGGATTGTCAGCATTCCATGATATTGATGATCCCAGTTAGAGATGGGCTGGCCAGTTGAATAGGTTGTCTCTTGGTCATTAATCAAATGACCAGTGGACCATTTTAAATTTTCTATCGCAGGGCCGTAATCAAAAATCGGCTTAAAGGATGAGCCTGGTTGACGTTTGATATCAACGGCAAAGTTGTGACCCATGAACCCCGTTTTATAGTCGTTTCGACCACTTCCTATCGCCCTGACTTGACCTGTTTTTGTATCTAAGAAAACGAATGCGCCTTGAAAATTCGCATCTGGATAGGCGATGATTTCATTGGTATTCATCATGTTGTCTGCAAAATTCTGTGCCTTTGGATCGAGGGTAGTATAAATCGATAATCCATCCTCGCTGATGTCGATATCCTTCAGTTTTCCCTTTACCTCTTTCACAGCAGCATCCAAAAAGGCTTCATAAGGCATACTTTGCTGTGTGTTTTTTTTCACAAGTCCCTCTGTTACAGGATCTTTTTCTGCTTCCTTCATTTGTTTTTCTGTGATATAGCCATCTCGAAGCATCGAACTTAGGACGATGTGACGGCGCTTGGTTGCTGATTTTTTGTTTTCCGGTTTGGTTGGATCGTAATTATTCGGACTCTGAGGCAACCCGGCTAACATCGCGGCCTGAGCCAGCGTCAATTTTTTCAAATCATTGGCTTCAAGCCCATAGTAATTCTTCGCTGCAGCAGCCACCCCGTAAGAGCGGTGTCCAAGATAAATTTTATTCAAATACATTATTAAAATATCGTGTTTAGAATACTTTTGTTCCAACTGATACGCCAAGTCCCATTCTTGTACTTTTCTCTTTAGCGTCTTCTCTGGAGTCAAAAATGAGTTCTTTATGACTTGCTGGGTAATCGTACTTCCTCCCTGAGATCCGAAATCCCCGGTTACATTCACGAATATGGCCTTTGCCGTCCTCTTGAGGTCGATTCCATGGTGTTCATAAAAATGGGAATCCTCCGTGGCAATAAACGCTTGTTCCAACACTTTTGGCACTTGATTATACGAAATTTTTGTCCGCTTTTCCTTCCCGTATTCATAAAGGAAATTTCCGTTTTTATCATAAAATTTTGTCGAAAGTGGATCCATAAGTTTAGAAGAATCTAAGGTAGGTGTACCCTTAATCATTGAAGCGAATGTAATGGCTCCTGCACCTATTGAAGCAAGTCCAAGCACCAAACAGACTATGATCACTTTTTTTAACAAGGATCCTTTTTTCAATATTCCATTACTTCTTTGTTTAATTTGTTTATTTTGTCTTGTTTTTTCGGCTTGTTTTCGTTCCTCACGAGTTTGATAGGTTTCTTCTGACATTGTTCTTCTCTCCCATATTAAGTTACTCAAAGTCGATTTAATATAGTACGCGTTTACCTATAATTACCGTTTGATAAAATCCATATTCGGACAATTTTTTTCATGAACTCGTATATAACGTATTAAAGAACGATTGATCCAATAATCCCCTTGGTCACATTTCGCAAGAATATATCTTTGCTTGTCGATCTTTTCTACTAATTCTTGTATAAATTCTTCCTTACTAATATCAGACTCTTTCAATATTCTTTCTTGTTTTATATCATCCTCTAAGGTATAACAAACCACAAATTCCTTCATAATAACTCCCCTATTCACAGCTCATAACGTTGATCAACCTCTACAAATGCTAGAGTTGGATGTTAATATTACTTGAGACTATTTATATACTTTCGAATGAAACCTTAAATTTATGAGGGATACTGGGTTTTATTTCTCTAGTTAGCTCAATAAGAAAAGAACGGATGGATCTTCAACTCTTGCACGCGATGGTTTAAGTGAAAATATTCACAATTTTTTTACCTTAACAATATCTAATTTCTTTATGTGTAGGGGCATATCAAAAAGACGCCTTCTTACTAAAGAAAAGCGCCCGATTGTTGAATTCTGCAGAAGTTGTGTTGCACTTAGAAACCCTGAGTTTTTTCTATTTATTATTTATTTTTTCATTTCGTTAATCCACTGATTAAATTCAGCTCGTGGAATTGCTTTTACATTAAAATCCATATCCGATCCATGTTCAGCACATCTACCATAAAATATCCCACCTGGTTCATTAGCCTTTTTTTCATCAAATTCGAGCCAAAATTTATTGACGTTGTCAGTGTTTGTATCCATTTTTCCGCCAACGGCAGGAATCCAGAAGGAATGTCCAAAATCAGAAGGCATCAGGTTGAAATAAACCTTTTCATTTGTAGGAACAACCAATTCATTACTTGTAACAATCTCTTTATTTGGATATAAAAATTCCCACCTGTCCTGATCAAAACTTTTAAGGGGTTATTGCTTTCTTCTTCTACCCCTTCACTTCATCACTAATCTCTTCAACTGGAAAGCCATTGTGATAAGGAAAACCTAGAAATTCTTCAATGATTGGTTCGAGGCTATCAATGGTTTCAATTTCACAACTGAACGGTAGTTTAGAATTATAATCTGATCTTGTTTTCTCCTACAAATTCATACATTTGGTAACTTAATTTTACCATATTTTTCTTCAACTAAACTGCTAAGTTAGCTGAAGAAGCAAAGGGATCGCCGCAGCAACTCTAGCACCCGTTAGAGCTTAATAAGAATTTGTACTTACTGAGTAAAATGTTCTTTTAAAATCTGTTTAAAATAAGGCTTAAAATCAATTTTAATCATTTGTTGAGTGTCCTCATTAACAACTGTTAATAGCACACTTAAACTATTCTGCCCCTTTTGTTCAAGAAGAGATATTATTTAAGACTATTGCGGATTTGTTCGAGTAACCTTTTTGCAGGATTGTATGTTTTATCTCGTATTAGTAATCTATTTAGAAGTTAATTAAATGTATGATTTGTAACCGATTGGGGGCGTGAACTTGGCACTTTCATAGTTTGTTGTCACCCGTTACATATGCGGTTGCAGCAGCCTTTTATACCGCGAACGAACCGGATTTCTAGTTTTATAAAAAATTCTCAGGGTAAAGAAATACTATTACCATGACCTAAGGAGATGTAGCAATGAGCATTAAAGCGCTAGTTTTAAATTGCAGTTTGAAAGACAGCACGCAGCAATCCAATACCCGTGCGCTGATTAACGAGATTGTAAAAATTTTTGATGAAAACAGAGCGGAGACGGAAGTGCTCAGGATGGCTGATTATAATATCGGCTTTGGAATTACCCATGAGGCAGTGAATGATAAGGATCAATGGCCAGAGATTTTTGAAAAAGTGAAGCAGGCGGATATCCTTTTGCTTGGCTCGCCGATTTGGCTTGGCGAACAGAGCAGCCTGGCCACTTTGGTTGTAGAAAGATTGTATGGTGGAAGCAGCCTTACGAACGAAAAAGGCCAGTACATTTACTATAACAAAGTGGGCGGAGTGGTTGTGACCGGGAATGAAGACGGTGCGAAAAACGTCTCAAGCTACCTAATTTACGCATTGTCGCATATTGGGTTTACGATTCCTCCAAATGTGGATACCTATTGGGTGGGGGAAGCGGGCCCTGGTCCATCCTTTATTGAGGCAAACGGGAGAGAGAACGATTTTACGATGCAACACGCAAAAATAACCGCTTACAATTTACTGCATTTTGCCCGGTTGCTGAAAGAGTATCCGATTCCGGCAGAAGGAAATGTGATTGAAAGTCAATAGTAAGGTGGCTTGAAAAGTTTGAATTTAAAACTCAAATAACATGCTAAACTAGCAGTCCGATTCAAATAGAATTGGATTGCTTCTTTTTTTGAAAAAATCCGACCTTATTATTAGTTTCATAAAGTTAATATAAAAGTTATTTTTAAAAATTTTCCATATATATTCTAAATTTATCATCAAACGTTCTTAAACTAACTGCTAAGTTACTTGAATAAGAAAAAGACTTTACTCCTTATTGAAGTAAAGCACCAGTTACTTGAATTAGAAAAAGTTTAAAAAGATAAAACTAGTCTCGAATAAGCCTTTCAAATATTATCTCATAGGCCATAGGTTTCCCGTGTCCATTATATTCCAATGGCAAGACCTGTACTAATTTCCAACCCTCAGATGCATAAGTATTAATGGTTTCTCTATGTTTTGGAGAAGAAAAAAATCCCCCCAGAGATGTTTCTACAAACTTATATTCATACATACAATTCCACCTCCAAGTCATCATATTTTTAATACGGTTTACCCTAAGAAATGTTTCAACTTCTTATAATGCTAAACTGCCAAGTTTGTTCAATAGAGTTAAACAGAAAATGGGCTAATCTCGCCTTGCACTGTAAACGGGTAATGCAGTATTAAGATAGATTATAATTTCCCTGTTTATTTATGGTGTTAAGCAGTAAAAACAGGGTATAGCAAAGTATAACCGAATAATTTAAAAGGAGGAATTAGCCCTTGTTAACTCATCTTCAACTCAAGCCCTGTTTGTTTAAGTAGAAACATACATAAAATTAATTCTAAGACAAGAATTTATATTATTTCTTCTTTATCTTCTCTCCAAATTATTTATTAAGGTTTTTTAACCTTAATTTCATATTTTAGTAACATATATTTAGTAAGGTTTAAAAGGGAGTTTAAAGATGAAGTTAGTATTCTTTTCCACATAAATCCACTATAAGAATTTTTTGTTCCTTGTAAGGTGGTAGGAAAGAGTTATACTCATATATGATTTTTTTAAGATTTAAAAAACAAGGATTAAGAATTTTTTGGAGGTGTTCAATCTTATGGATTCCTCTAAAAAAAGGAGTCTTTACTTTGACAACGCAAAATTCATTTTGATATTTTTAGTCGTTTTCGGTCATGTTATCAGTCCTTTAAAAGATAACAATAACATTCTTTTCACTCTATATTCCGTCGTATTCCTTTTCCATATGCCAGCCTTCATACTTATTTCTGGATATTTTTCAAAGGGATTTCATAAGAAAGGTTATTTCTTAAAAACCGTAAAGAAGATTTTATTACCATACATCATTTTTCAAATAGTCTATTCAATTTTTTATTATTTGGTCGGAGAAGAATCTACACTTAAAATTGACCTTTTACAGCCACACTGGACCTTATGGTTTTTATTGAGCCTGTTCTGTTGGAATATTCTCCTTCATGTATTTGCAAGGCTAAAATGGGTTGGATTAATTATAGCAGTTGTAGTTGGCATTGGAATTGGTTACTTCGATCATGTGGGTAGTTATTTATCATTATCAAGAACTTTTGTATTTTTCCCCTATTTTCTATTAGGATTCTTATTAGATTCCAAGCATTTAAAATGGGTTAAGAAAGTAAAATATTCAACATTCATTGGATATGCAGTTCTCCTTATTACAATTTTGATATTTGGAACATTCTTTACAAAGGATGCCATACCATGGCTGCTTGGTAATACTCCATATGCTGATTTAGGTATGAAGGGATTGACGGATGGTTTCATTCGTGCATCCCAATATTTTGTAACAGTAATAGTTATTTACGGGTTTTTGGCCATTGTCCCGTCAAATGGATTTAAAATGACGATAATTGGTCAACGGACCTTATATGTGTATCTCTTACACGGATTTATTATTAAATCGATCCAAGCAATCGTCTCTGACGATACATTAGATGGATTATCTAATCAATACTTAACCCTAATTGTTTTTTCTTTAGGCCTTTGTTTATTATTAGGTAATTATTTCATCCAAAAATATACTCGTCCATTGATTGAATTGAGAATTTAACTGGAAAGAGAGAGTGGGGAACTCTAAACTGTACCCTGTAGAGTAGACACTATGAGTATCCCCATAGCTAAAGCTAGGGGTTTCGAAAGAATAGGCTAAAAAGCCGCATTGTCTTTTCGTGGGCTACCACAGGTCCCGCTAATACATCAGGCCTAAGCCTTCAGCTTTGCTTTTTTCTTCCGCTTTGCTTTTTTCTTACTTTTCAGGATGATGATTTTCTTAGGAGATTGAAGAAATTGTTTTCTATCAAGACCTTCAAAGGCACCACTAACATGTTTCCGAACAATATTGAAAGCCCCATTTACGTCTGCGTGTATTTGAATATTAGACCCTGCGATTTTGTAAAAGGCTCTTTTCACTCGTTGTCCGCTAAAAGTTATTTGGTGTACTTCACCAAATGTCGGAAACGGGTCCTTTGTTAAAAAACAAGACTTGGATGTGTAGCTTTCTTCGCGGATAATGACCTGAATTCCTTTGCGCTCGGCTTTGTAGCGAATCATGTCAATAAATGTTGTGTAGGGGATTTGGATGAAGGTTTGTTTTGTTGATTTTCTCATGTTAACGTCTAATTTCCACCCCGAATTTTTACCAATAATGATGGTGTCGATGTCTTTTTCTATGGCAATAATAACCACTTTAACACTTGCCTTGTGTAAAAAATCCATCACTCGATTGTTTCTTTTTCGGTCCAATGCAACCAAACGATCGGTCGTAAATACGCCTTCTTTTGGACTCTTTCCGTTTCGAATGATTCCCATATAATTGGCTCGTAATTTATTGTAGTATTGATTGATGGATTTTAACCATGTGCCCTTGATAAGCAGAGGTTTAAGCCCCGTGTTATCGACAATAGTTGCCAGGTTATCTACTCCTAAATCAATACCCATTACTTTTTTCGGCGCGAAAATAAAATGATTGTTTTGTTCTGCTGTTCTTACAATCGCCTTTTCTTGCTGTTCAGCTTTGAAAACGACTTCCACAACATATTGACCATAGGAAGGGACGATTCGGACCTGTTGCAGCTTCCCTTCCGAACGGGCTACCTTTCCTAATTTCAGTTGAAGGCTAGTTCCCGGTAATTTAAGAACATTTCCTTCTTTGATTTCTGTAATTTGATTCGTTAAATAACAGGTTGTTCTGCCCGATTTTGCTTTATATTTTGGAATCTTTGGTTTACCCGAAAAGCAGCTTGGATTGAGTTTGTATTTTTTTGAAGCTTCGAAGAAACTTTTCCAATCATCAAATACTTTTCTCATCGTTTGCTGATTAGACTGAGAGGGCATGGAAGTGTAATCAATCTGCTTCATGACTTTAAACAAGGCCTCTACAAAACTATACCCAATGAATGATTGATCTATGGTTGGCATTTTAAAGAGTTTTAGCTTCGGTTCCATTTCTTTGCCCTTTTTATCTACTTTCTTAGGTTTTTTCATTTCCTTTTCATAGTGTTTCTGCCGAATTTCATTCATTATCGGTAAATTGGTTTCGATATCCATCAGTACTTGTAATTGATTTTCATTTTTCTTTTCTGCCTTCAGAGCTGTATATACCTGTCGAACGTAGTAATTTGTAATGTTATACAAATTTTTCGCTTTGAAGCAGAGAGAATCAAAATATTCAAATAGTTCATGATCGGAATGGATTTGTATTTTATAGGCGCTATACATTCCTTTCACCCCCTCTTAACGAACTTATGTTCTTATTATATCAAATAGGTTGATATAATTCAAAGTATTTGTCCTCTTCAAAAAATAAAAAAACAGCTTATATCCCCATATCTAAAGTTAGGGGTTTTACGCTGCTTTCTGATAATAAAAAATTACTCTACAGGGTCTTTTTGTGCAATTGAATGAAACGGGACAGGAGAACAAGAATATGAGTAAAAAATTATTTACAGAACTAGAGATAAAAAGCTTTTCAAAAATCGCATCCTTAATTGGTATAACAACCAGACGTATTAACCGAATATTACATAAATTAGAACCTGCCCCATTAGTACAAGAACGAGGAACTAAGCTTTCAAACATTAACACTATATTTTCCCCATAGTCTTTTAAAATTTACATGATTCTAGTAATTCCCCGCACTTTCAACATCAATCAAACGTTTGATCCTTCTTGAAGAATTCTCCCCCTTACTAGTCATGTAGAATGATTACTCGTCTAAAATTAGGATTTTCACGTCTATTTTCCAGTTTACCCGTAACTATTTTTCTGCAATTCTCGGCATATATCGGTTGGTGACTAGGCACCAGGATTCACATGCAGTGGAAAAAGAGAAGTGCTCTTCAACACTTCTCTTCGACAAATTTCGGGCAATGACACCACTGGAATGCAGAGATGCAAAATATTCCACAAATTATGAATTTTTGTAAAACACTTTACAGGATTTAATTGTTTTACATATTAAAATTATCCTAGGTTAATAGTTTGAGAGCGTCCATTGAATGAATTAAGTATTGTTTATTTACTTTACTGACAATTCCCCTTTCTTGTAGGGAGAGCATGACGTTAGAGACACTTACTCTTGAGGCGCCAACAACCTGAGAAAGCTCTTGATGGGTAAATGGGATTGTAATGAAAATACAATCTCCGGAACTTAGTCCAAATGTTTCTGCCAGTTGCACTAGAACAAACATGACACGTTCTTCTATTTTGGAAAAGCTCATTAATTGAGTTTGGACCAGCAGGGCATTTTGTTTTTGGCTCATGGATTGCAATGCACGTTCAAAAAGGCCGGGAGTTTCTCTTACCGTTTCCTGGAATAATGTTCGGGGAATCCTAATTACTTCTATATCAGTTGAGGCAGCAGCACTATATGTATAGGATTCTACAGACCAAACATTGCATTCACCAATGATAGATTTCGATCCGACAACAAACAAATGCCGTTCTTCACCGGTGGGAGACAGTAGGTAGGCTCTTATTCGTCCTGCAAGAATGAAATAAACATCCGATATGGGCTGGTGTTCCATAAATAGGCAGGTACCCTTTGGGTAAGACTTTTTCGTCCCTTTTTGCTTAAAGATATCAGGTTCCCAAATCCCTTTCTCCACCCACAAATTCATGTGCGCGCCTCCTTTAACCAAATTGATATTTATATAGAAAGGAAGAATAGTAATGAATTATCCTTTTAAAGAACAACGGAAACTTTTTCCAACACTCACGAAAACTATCCATTTATCTAGTTGTTCACAAAGCGCGATCAGTTTGCCGGTGAAAGACGCCATAAATCATTATCTCGAAAGCTGGACGGAATATGGCATGGATTGGATGGGCTGGATGGAGCGGGTTCAAGATGCTAAAAATGAGTTTGCAGCGTTAATCAATGCCGAACCCGATGAAATCGCTGTCTTATCTAGTGTGTCTGACGCCGCTTCTGCCTTTGCCGGTGCACTTTCCTTTACAGCAGAACGAAATAAAGTCGTCACCCCAGACATTGACTTTCCATGTATTGGGCATGTTTGGCTTTCCCATGAAAGAAGAAATGCACAAGTAACCTTTTTACCGGCGGAAGAGGACCAGACGATTCTATTTGAATCCTACGAAAAAGCGATTGACAGCCAAACACTTGTTACGTCCATCCCACATGTGTCCTATTATAACGGCTTTAAGCAAAATTTGAAATCGCTTTCTTCCCTCGCCCACAGTAAAGGATCTTACGTATTTGTCGATGCCTACCAGTCCGCCGGAAGTGTCTCGATCGATGTCAAAGATAGCAATGTGGACGTGCTTGTGGCAGGGGCCCAGAAGTTTTTACTGGGAGTTCCCGGAATAGCCTTTATGTATGTGAAAAAAGAACTCGCAAATCAATTAGAACCATTGACAACAGGATGGTTTAGCCGGAAAAATCCATTTGCTTTTACAAATCAAGTTTTAGATTATGCGGATGGCACCGGAAGATTTGATACAGGTACACCACCCATGATCAATGCGTACGCTTCCCATGCAGGCATAGCCCTTTTAAATGACATAGGCGTCAAACGAATTGAAACTTATTTAGAGCATTTGTCCAAGCTCTGTCTAGAAACCGCTCAAAAACACCGACTAGAAATTGCTAGTCCTATAGACATTGCACAAAAAGGAAGTACTACCGCTATTCGGGTAAAAAATGCGGTCTATTTGGAAGGCCACTTGAAATCCCAAGGAATCATTGTATCGGCCCGTAATGATGTCCTTAGAATTGCTCCGCATTTCTATAACACAGAAGAAGAAATTGTCCAGACCATTGAGGCGATTGCCCATGCTCTTATTACAAAGTAAAAAAACAGCAGTGATTCTAATGGGCACCTTCCTTGTGGCTGCTGCTTATTATGTTTTTCAAAAACCAAATGGCATAACGGCACCGGGATTAGGGGGAATTGCCGTCATCGTGGCCAACTTCCTGCATTCCCCCTTAGGACTTGTCTATTTTATATTAAACATTCCATTATTTTTAATCGGATACCGTTCCATCGGTTCCTCTTTTGCCTTTTTTAGTTTGATCGGAATGGGAGCACTCTCTCTCTTCTTAGCCATTTTATCAACAATCCCTACTCTCCCTTCACCTATTATTGGTTGCATTTTAGGAGGATTACTTTCAGGGATTGGGATTGGCATCGTCATCCAAGCCGGTGCAACAACTGGCGGACTCGATATTGCCAGTGTTGTGATTGCAAAGCATTTTCCTTTCATAACCATCGGAAAAACCATGATGGTCATTAATGGCTGTGTACTTCTATTAACCTTTTTAACAGATGGATTAGATCATGCAGTTCTTACTTTTATAAGCATTATGATTGCAGGAAAAAGTGTAGATTCAACGATAACTGTTATCGGGCGATATAAAAAAGAGGGGGCAAGTTTATGAAGGATCATTTAGTAAAACAAGAAGAGGGCCTGCAACGCGCACTAACGGACCGTCAACTTACGATGATTGCCATTGGCGGTGCAATCGGAACCGGATTATTCATGGGAAGCGGGATTGCCATTGGATATGCCGGTCCCGGTGTTCTTATTAGTTACATAATTACGGCATGTATTGCGGTAATCATGATGTTCAGTTTATCAGAAATGGCGGTTGTTCATCCTACAGCCGGCTCCTTTGGAACATATGCGGAAATGTATCTAAATTCTTGGGTTGGATTCTTAGTTCGTTATACGTATTGGGCTGCTCAAGTCATCGCGATTGGCAGTGAAGCGGTCGCAGTAGGAATATACATGCAATATTGGTTCCCTTCGATTCCTGTTTGGCTTTGGACGCTTGGGTTTGGTGCCATTATTCTCTATGTTAATAGTCGTTCTGTAGGGAATTTTGGATCAATTGAATATTGGTTTGCCATGATTAAAGTGGTTGCTATTATCCTCTTTATCATTTTCGGGATTTCCGTCGTGTTTGGGATTGGACATTCTGAATCCGTTGGTTTCGGACATTATACGGATAATCAAGGTTTCCTCCCACATGGGTTTAAAGGAGTTTGGATGGGTGTCCTCATGGCCATATTCTCCTTTTATGGAATAGAAATCATTGCCGTTACCGCAGGAGAATCAAAAGATCCACAAAAAGCAGTGCCAAAAGCAATGAGAACGATGATTATTCGTTTATTCCTTTTCTATATCTTGTCACTAGCGATTATCCTTGCTATCGTCCCTTGGGCACATGCCGGTGCAACTGTAGTGGAACAAAGTCCGTTTGTTAAGGTTTTTGAAAACTCCGGGATTCGTTATGCAGCAGGAATCATGAACTTTGTCGTCCTAACGGCAGCTTTATCAAGCATGAACACCAACCTTTACCTCACTTCCAGAATGCTTTTCTCGCTCTCAAGAGGGAACTATGCACCAAAATCTCTAGGTAATTTGAACAAAGCTGGGACTCCTGTGAAAGCAATCTTAGCTTCCAGCGGAGGTGTCTTAGTTGCCAGTCTTGTTTCTTATTTTAGTCCAATGGCTTTTAACTATCTATTTGGGGTAGCATTATTTGGGGGAATCCTCGTATGGATTATCATTTTAGTTAGCCATTTGAACTTTAGAAAAAGTGTTCATTTACACCACCCTGAACCACTGCCTGTAAAAGCCCCCTTGTTCCCGCTATTGCAGTGGATTGGGATCATTCTTTTAAGCGCCATCCTGATTACTATGGCCTTTTCACCTGACTTCCGAGTCGCATGGATAGTTGGAGTACCTTTTATCATTATCATAAGCATCTTTTTCTTCCTTCGTCGAAAAGGATTGCCAGCAGAAATCGACAATCAGTTAAAATCCTAAATAGTTATAGGGAAGAATACTTTGGTATATATTAGGATTCTCACCTTCTTTCCTTGCTGTAAAAGGAAAGAAATCGAGTAGGAGGCTAATCATTAGTTGATTAGCCGACCTCTCACACCTCATGATTGATATTCACTGTGATGAGAACGATGACCCAAATAGTCGATTTTTAGAAGTGTTAAATGCGCTTGTAATGGAAAAAGACTATGGTACATACACAACAGCAAGCCATACATCCAGCTTTGGTTCAGTAGAAAACAGTTATGCGAATAAAATGCTGGGCTTATTTAAAGAATCACAAATTAACTTTATTTCTTGCCCAACCGAAAACGCACATTTACAAGGACGTGGCGATACTTATCCGAAACGTCGTGGCTTAACACGAGTAAAAGAGTTATTGAATAATGGAAATAATGTCGCTTTTGCCCAAGATTCGATAGCAGATTACTGGTATCCATTAGGGAATGGAAATATGATGAACATTTTAGACAATGGGATTCATTTAGCACATTATACACATATTGATGAAATCAATATGGCGTTCGACCTGATTACATACAACGGCGCAAACATTATGAGAGTTAACGATGAGTATGGCATCGAAGCAGGAAAACCAGCAAACTTTATCGTTTTAGATGCAAAAGATGCATATGAAGCCATTCGTGAGCGTGCAGAAGTACTTGCATCCATTCGTCATGGTGAATATCTGTTTAAACGTGAACCAATAAAAAATGAAATAGAAATTGATTTCCTAAAACAAAAATAAAGTTCCTTTATTCCCCTTAACAGTAGTGTTGAGGGGGATTTTTATTTGGGATCCGTGCTATACATCCCGGTTATAAGGGTACTGTTCGTTAATAACCTTGGTTCTTCATCATCCCTTTCCAATTTTTCAAAATAGTGTTAATATTACTTTAATTCGAAGGCCAAATATCGTCTACCACATATTTAAAAAAAGGGCTAATTGGGCAAACCCCTTACGTGTGGATTTAAAATAAAGTCTGATATTTTAAAATAAAGATTGATAATTTGATAAAAGAGCTCCTTTTTAAAGTATTACTTTGTTCTGCAAACGGGCCATTTTGTGGCATTAAGGAAGGTGATTAAAAATTGAAAGTTAGAATAATCCTTGAAATTACCGGCTGGATATTAATTATCATTTTAGGAATCATTCATTTCCTTAACGGAAGAGATCTCTCCGTTTTGTATAGTGGATTTAAGGGTTTTATCTTTAATACAGGTTTCTTTGTAGCCATTGGGTTAATTTTCTTTGCAAATCCATCACGTTATAAAAGAAAAAAAACGTAACGAGGATTAATAGAATGAAATAGTTAAGTTATATTCACGAAAGTAACACCAAATCAAAAAAACAACCCCTAAAACGGGATTGCTTAGTAAGCGTGTTTTTCGATTTGGATGTCTGCTTTTTTGGCTGCAGCCATCAAACTCATGATAAAAAGCAAACCAAGGAAGCGACTAATCTCAACAAAATTCTCTATCATCAAAACCAATTAATCGTTTGATTAAATATGCCAAGAAAGCCGCCATTTAAGGATTATATTTATTCATCAGCCAAATTTTTTGTCAGTTAAATAAACGTTTGATTAAATTCTCGCTATGTCCAGTGATATCAATGTTTGTTCTCAATAGTCCACAAAAAAATTATCGAATGCTGGCTTAATATCTGCGTTCATTTCAGAATTTTCAGGTACTCTACTAAAAATCTCGGGGCGTGACAGGCACCGGAATCTGTTTAAGTAACCAGCGAAAGTAAAATAAGCGGAGATTTTTCGGTTAAATACAGAATAGAGCTCGTTTCGTGGTATATAAGCGGAGGTTTTCCGGTTATGCAAAGAAAAATCCCCTATTTAGGCGGAATCCCTACGTCTATTTAAGATATTTTAAATGCTAATTACTAATTAAGCGAAATTTTTCCGTCTATTTATTTGATCGAGTGCATAACCTGATCCCCCAACCGATAAGAGCGGACACTCTTAATCCCAGATGCGGGAATCAACATTTTTTTATCGACTAATTGAGAAAGTACTTTTTTTACCGTCTTGTCACTTAGCTTCAAATACTTCTCAACTTCTTTAGGGGTTATGGCTTCTCCTTTTCGAATCGCTAGCCGCAGCACTTCCTTTTCGACTAAGGACAGAGATGTCTGGTCCAGTTCATCACCCAGCCATTGACCAATCACTTGCTGAACAATCTGTTGACATCGACGAGGCTTCTCTTTAACTTGGTCATAAGAAAAGCGGATCACGGTCCATCCGTCAATCACCAACTGGTTTTGACGTTCCAGATTGTCGGAAAATTGCCATCTGCTTATGTTCTTTAGGTGAGGGCCATACCCGTCGACCTCAAGGCAAATCCGGATAGCGGGACGAATATAGGCAAAATCCAAATACCTTTTGCCATCCTTGAAATCATCGACTTCATATTCTGGATGAAGATATCGAAAATGATGAAATAAAGGCCACCACACTTGCTTCAAAAACAACCTTTCAGCCTGATTATGACCTTCTTGTAAGCGCCGCAACCGTTCACCGGTTCTTGCCTGTAAGTGAGCATTCAAAAAGGACTGGTATTCTTCTTCAAATCCCATAGCATACCTCTCTTAACCAATTTTTTACAGAATCAGTTAAATACTAAAGCCGGTCTATCATTTTCTACTTTATTCTCAATTAAATACATTATTCAACAACAACCTCTATAATCCTACTAAATTCGATCATAAAGTATGACAAATTGAAGAACAAAAAACAGAGAGGTCAGCTCTCTGTTTGGATTACACTCTTTGCCGCAGTATACTTTAGCTGAGTGGGGGCTGACCCCACAAGCACAATCAAAAAAAACACCCCCTAAAACGGGATTGCTTGTAAGAACTTTCGTCTAATTGTTGTTTTTCGACTTGGATGTCTGCTTTTTTGGCTTCAACCATCAAAATCATTATAAAAAGCAGACCAGGGAAGCGACCAATCTCAACAAAATTCTCTATCATCAAAACCAATTAAACGTTTGATTAACAATGCTTTGTCCCTCATCGATAGTATTTGATGATAGGCTCAGTGGGATTAAAGATTAATCCTTAACCAAATGAAATATTTTATATTAGGGATTAATATGGTTTTGGTTCCCGAAAGAGCGATTGATGAGGAAGTGGTGAAATTATCGTTGGAACAAAAGCAACCTGATTCGTCTCCATGGTCTCTTCCCTTATCAACCCTCCACTTTTCAGGTATTTTAATAAAATTCTTATTTTTCGACAAAAATTTTTGTATTTCGACAATAATATTGGTAATTCGACAAAAATGATTGACCTTCACTTAATAAACAGTTAGAATTTTTACATATTTTAAAAAAGTGAGGGTTGGATATGAAAAATATAGCATTCAGAAGAAAAAATCTCGACGGCTTACTGAAAAAAACCGGAGATATCCAGCTCCAGAAATCATTAGGTGCATTTGATTTAATCCTGCTAGGTGTCGGCGCCATTGTTGGAACAGGTATCTTCATTCTCCCTGGAACAGTGGCTGCAACGCATGCTGGACCTGCTATTGTGTTTTCCTTTATTATCGCTGCGATTGTCTGTGCGTTGGCTGGTATGTGTTATGCAGAATTTGCTTCTTCCGTACCAGTAACAGGTAGTGCCTATACGTATGGATATATTGTCTTTGGAGAGTTAGTCGCTTGGTTTGTGGGTTGGGCTCTGGTATTGGAATATGGTTTGGCCGTTGCTGCCGTTTCAACCGGTTGGTCTTCCTATTTATCCTCTTTATTAGAAGGTTTTCATCTCAATATTCCAAAAGCATTCTCGGGCCCATTTAATCCCGCAGACGGAACGTATATGAACATACCGGCTATTGCAATCGTACTTGCCACTGCTTTCATGCTAACACGCGGCATTAGTGAATCTGCAAAGCTGAATAAGATCATGGTATTGATTAAAGTCGGGATTATTCTTTTCTTTATTGTAGTAGGTATCTTTTATGTGAAGCCTTCTAATTGGCAGCCATTTATGCCTTTCGGAATAAAAGGAATTTTGAGCGGATCAGCCCTTGTTTTCTTTGCCTTTCTTGGGTTTGATGCTGTTTCATCCGCCGCTGAAGAGGTTAAAAATCCCAAACGCAATTTGCCCATTGGAATTATTGGTTCATTATTAATTTGTACATTACTTTATGTCGTGATTTCACTTATATTAACAGGAATGGTTTCCTATACACAGCTAAACGTAAGTGACCCGGTTAGCTTTGCCCTGCAGCTCGTTCACCAAGATTGGATGGCTGGCGTCATTTCACTTGGAGCAGTTATCGGGATGATGACCGTGATCCTTGTGATGCTATATGGAGGAACAAGGCTTCTTTACGCACTTGGACGTGATGGATTACTTCCGAAAAGTATGTATGAGCTTAATAAAAAATATAAAACGCCTGTTAAAAATACGTGGCTCTTTGCATCACTTATCGCTTTTTGCGCTGGCTTCATTCCCTTGTCTAAACTCGTAGAATTAGTGAACATGGGAACATTACTTGCATTTACAATCGTGTCCATCGGAGTGATCTTCTTAAGAAAAAATAAAAGTATACCATCCGGTGGGTTTAAAGTACCGTTCTTTCCGATTTTACCGATTTGTTCATTCCTATTATGTTTATTTTTAATCTCTCAACTCTCTGCTCATACATGGATTGCATGCAGTATTTGGTTTGTATTGGGACTATTCATCTATTTTACTTACGGTAGAAAGCATAGCTTAATGAATAAAGAATAGGGAACAAGAACAGTGCTGTCACTCCCCGAATAATGTCGACGAATTCGACAGGCACCGGAATACATGCCGCATGAAGAGCGGCTAGCCGTGAATGTATTGATTATTTAAAGAGAAGTAACCACCTTATCCATTGGCTGTGGCGGAGGGGGCTGCTTCTTTTTCTATTGGTGACGACGCCTTCTTTTTTATTGTAGACTGAGCAACCTAATTCATTTAATTTATGTAGAATAATCAACTAACGCAGAACCAAAGCCCATTTTTTCTAGATCCTCCACCAATAATACTGAACAGGTATCCCTGGGCGGTATGGTATTGATTCTGGTAATTGCGGGACACGAATGCTGGCTTAATATCTGTGGTCATCTCAGTATTATCAGTTACCCCACACTGAAACTGACAATTCTCTTCAAAAAACCCCTTCACATAAACTAAATAAACGTTTGATTAACTCGATTAGGAATCCCGCCACTAAGGGGTTCAACCCATTCCGCAGCTGAAAATTTTGTCAGTTAAATAAACGTTTGATTAAAAATGGACTTAGCACGCTTCACTCCTAAGCTTCCCCATCAAAATGCCTAAAAAAAGTGTCGAAGGCTGTATCTAAAAATGACCTTTTAAAAAGGAACCATGGTTAGCGTCTGAACTAGATTTTGGCCGGAATCAGAATGGTGATTATTTGCTATGTCTTCCCCTCTAGTAAACTTAATTCTGCGCAAAAAAGACGATATCTCACTAATGGTGTTCTTATCTTATTAAAGGAGCTGCTTATGTTTCGGGCAGAATTCCTCCTCAGTTCCTTTTTAAGTTACCTTCTTGGAGTGGGTGGGGGTTTGACCCCGAATTTTTCAATGTATTAAAAAACCAGAAATAACATAGGGAATTTTCCTAGGTTATTTCTGGTTTCATACTTTTTGGGCCTATGACCCGCCAAACAGCTTCCCGACTCCATAGATTTTTTCAAATATCACAATAAATATGACAGATATGAAGATGACAATACTTGATACGGAAGCTACCATCGGATCATAGGAGTCCTGCATATTTAGTATTGAGCCTTGCCAATACTCCATAAGGCGATCGGCTAATGATTCCCTAGTACTGAACTGGGACAAGGTGCCTGTCCCCTGGCTCAAAATATATTTCCCCCCAGCCTATCCTTTTTCCCTCTAAAACTATAAATAGAAGGTGAAAGGAGGTGGCGACAATGGCAATGGAATTATTACTAGGAACGAAGCTTCGCTTGGTGTTTGAAGCGGGGATTGATGACGAAGGAAAGCCGCTTTACAAGGCTAAAACGTTTAGCAATGTGAAAAAAGAGGCAACGGCAGATCAGTTGTTTCAAGCTGCACAGGCAATCTCTTTTTTGTGCAAAGACACGCTAAACAAAGTGGAACGCAATGACAGTACTGAGATTTTAGCTTAACTGTTTGGCTTGGTGAAATTTTGATGATCGGAGGTGAAGGAAATGGCAAAAACATTGGTATTACAATTTGATACGGAGTTTGGAAAGACGGCAAGCATTTCGGTAGATAATCCAAAAGAACCGATTAATGAAGTTCTCGTGAAACAATCGATGGAACAGATTATTGCATCGGGAGTTTTCACAACAGCCAGCGGGAAGTTAGCAGCAGTAAAAGGAGCGCGAGTCATCGATCGTAATGTGACTGATTACGAACTTGTTTAATAATGTAGAGGCCGGATTCGCAACGAAGCCGGCCTTTCTTCACAACACATTAAATATACTAACTAGCTGGTTACACAAGTTGTGCCTTTTTACGCGCAAAACTTCCGATTGTCCCCTAAGAGAACCATCCCCAGGAATTCGCCCCCTGGCTTCTCTAAAATAAAAGTTTATACAGTTTTCTTGGGCGTCCTCGTCCTTCTAATTGTTCCTCACCAGTTACTTTAACAAGACCAAGGTATTCTAGCTCTGTAAGAATCCGCCGTGCATTGCGTTCAGTCCTTTTCAGCCATTGTGATAATTCCTGCGCAGTAACAATCGTTTTACCATAGTACTTTGATAATGAATCAATTTTTGAAACAATGGTAACACTTAAATTTGCTTCCTTAAACTTAAGTTTCCAATCGTCTCCCCATTTCCGTTGCTGAAATGAAATGACATGCCCGGGTAGAATACATTCTGTAACCTCTTTTTCCTCATTCACTGAAACAATAACTGACTCTTCATAATTACTTGCATGACGAAAAGCGAGACGAACGTGGTGCTCTGCATCAAAAGCGGTAAATCCATAACCAATACCCATTCGAATATTAAGCTTACTTTCAACCTTAACTTTTTCTATCAATTCAAATAACAATTCATAATTTAAATGAAGTTCAATCTCACCTCTTGTTGTGTAAATGAAAAAAACACCATTTCCTATCTCCATCAATGAGCCGGATACCAATTCTACGTATTTCAGTAAAATTCGCTTTAATTCAAGCTCTCGATGCTGAGATTCATAGGAAAAATTTTGTGTTTCGATAATATTGGAAGAATAGAATACTTCAATACCCAAAATCGCAAGCTGTGATTTACGATACCAGGCTGATTGACCTCTTTCATGTATATATCGGAGCTCCCCCTGTATATCAGGTATGGTCGCCATGACTCGATAACACGGGATACCTCGTTCCCTAAGTTGGTCATAAACGGACTGAACACAAGTAATACTAGCTTCAGTTTTTCCACTCTCATATAATGAAATATGAAATTCCAAAATTTCCTCGACCGGTATATAACCTGTATATGAAAACGTATTAACATTAAGTGATTCAATATTAAACGACTTTTGAACCGCTGAAACTTCTTCCTCTTGAATGGTATCCAAACTCAAGTGCTTCAAAATTCGCCCTTCATGTACCTGCGCCTCTAAAAACGCTCCTAATAATCTAGATCCATGTAACGTAACAAAACTACTATTGCGGCTAGAGGTTAAACCGCTTTCAAGAGCAAAATGATATGGTGCTTGTCCAGAAAAAAACCATTGGTCAACGAAATGTCTATTTTCTTTAATAATGATGGCCGTTTGTTCAATTGTTTTGTACGGAAAAGGGGTCATTTCTAATTGGTGAAAATCCGCTGCAGCTGTTAAAATTAGATTAACCGCATCCCTCGGGCCAATAACGCCTACACGTGTTTTCAATTTTCTCACCTATTTCATGCATCATTTGTTGATAATACTTCTTTTAAATAGTGTAATTTTATTAATCTTATCATTTATTTAGGATCCTTCAATACAGTTAACAACATCCGTGTATAGGTTTCGACTGCAATCGGCAAGGCCTTTTCGTTAAAATCAAATTCCGGGTGATGATGATTTTCAGCTAAAGGTGTTCCAAATAATAAATAGGTTGCTATACCACCACGGTTTTGAACATGATTAATCATATACGTTACATCCTCAGAGCCCCCGAGCGGCAGCACAGGATAAATTTGTTTAATCGTATTACTCGTTTGGCATGCCAGGTTAACAAGGTTGACACTTTCTGAATCGCATGTTGCACCAAGTCCCTCACCAACAATCTCAATATGAGTGTTTACGTCATACATTAAAGCGATAGCTTGTATAATCCGCTCAGCTTCATTTACCATATATTCATTTAAAGCAGTTGTCTCACCCCTTGTTTCGAATTCAATCCTGCCGAAATCACCAATAATATTTCGCCCATTTCCAGCTTCAATTTTTCCTACATTAATACGTGTATCTCCCTCGCCATGACGGGAGATGGAATGCAATTGAACGGTTGCCGTGGCAGCAGCTAATACAGCATTTTTTCCCATGTGCGGACTAACACCGGCATGCGATGATGCTCCTGTAAAGGTAACGTTCATTTTCGTCGTTGCAAAAAACTTATCAGTAGTTGCTGCCACATCACCAATTTCTAACGAATGTATACCAATATGTCCACTAAAGAAGTAATCAACATCATCAAGCCATCCTTTTTCAACCATTGCCCTTGCACCGCGGCTTCCTTCCTCGGCAGGTTGGAACATCAGTGTAAACCGACCAGCGAGTTTTGAGGAAAAACGAGCAATAAACGATGCTACGCCTAGCCCGATTGCTGCATGACCATCATGACCACAAGCGTGCATGTTTCCTTCGTATGTTGAGTGAAAACCTTGCTTAACAGGAATATGAGTACAATTGGATGATTCTACTATCGGAAGAGCATCAATATCAAATCGCAGGGCAATATGGTGCCCGCTCTTTCCAGTATCCCATTGGGCAACAAGACCTGTATGCCCTCCCTGCATTTGGTCAAGCCAATTTTCCGGTACTCCAGCTGTACGTGCCCGTTCCTCTTCAGCCTGCAGCACCTCTGCTTTAGGTACTCCCATTCTACCTGCAGAGTGAAGTGCGTTTCTCCCAACAAACAGTGAAAAACCAAGCTGCTCCAGTTCCTTTCCAATTCTATAAGTTGTTATATACTCCGTCCAACCTAATTCTGGATATTTATGTAATGTTCTTCTCCACTTCATCAGCGTTGGATGTATTTCTTCTAAAAACGTGTTAATGGTTGTATCCATTATCGGGGCTCCTTTCTTACCTAATCTATTTATAGCAGTACAATTGAATAAATAATGGATCCTATACCGATAGAAATGACAAGCATTTTTAAAAAAGGAGTGAAAGCCGAATCCCCTTTTAATTCCTTTTCTTTTTCTATTTGTTTATCAGCTCTAATTAAAGATCTGGTTTTTGGCATAATCATATGTCTTAAATCTTGAAAACCTTTTATAAGTAAATTTAGAAAACCAGTTTGATAGATAACCACACTTGCTGCAATCATAATAAATAGTAAACCGATTAAAAATGACTGATTCACGGCTATTAATGTGTCTGCCCCCGTTACCCTTGTATAGATTGACCAACCAATAATCGTCATAAAAATAAAAACAAAATAATAACGAACGATAACGATTTTCCTCCCTTGTTGAAAAAAGAGGAAAGACTATAAAAAGCATAAGTCTTTCCTCTTGGAATTAATTAGATGTTTTAGTTGCCCAGCGGACATAAGGAAATCTGTTTACAGGATATACAATATCTTTATATTTGCTTGAAGTTAAATAGTTATTTGAATAGTGATAAATCGGTATGAACGGGAGATCTTTCATTAATACGTCTTCGGCTTTATGCATTAATTCAAAACGTTTTGCATCATCCTGTTCAACTTTTGCTTGTTTTAAAAGTGAATCGTATTCCTCGTTTACCCATTGGGTACGGTTATTCGGGCTGTCACCTAAATAATAATCTAACACTGGAATCGGATCTTCGTAAACCCCAACCCAACCCATTCGAGCCATTTGGAAATTATGTTGGTTTGTTGTCTCTAAATACGTCTTCCATTCTTGATTGGCAATTTGTACGTTAATATTTAAGTTCTTATTCAACATTTGTTGTACAGCTTCAGCCATTTTTTTATGCGTTTCCGCTGTATTATACATTAATGTCACTTCAGGAAGTTTACTCCAGCCTTCCTCTTTCATTGCTTCTTCCAGCAATTTTTTCCCTTCTGCAGGGTCATACTTGAAGTAACCTGGTTTTACTTCCCGATAATCTTTTCCGGAAGGTTCTTTTACTCCAGATGGAACAAACGAATAAGCTGGTTTTTCTCCGCCTTTTGAAATATTTTTCGTAAGGGCTTCACGGTCAATGGCAAGTGCAAACGCACGGCGAACCTTTTCATTTGTGAATGGTTCTTTCTTAACGTTAAACATATACATATATGTTCCAAAATAAGGCACATTTTTAAATTCCTTATTTTGTTTTTCTTGTTCGATTGCATCAGTTGGCAATGTTTGAATTAAATCTAACTCTTCTGTTTTATACATTTGGTAATAGGTGGTGGCATCAACAACCATCTTCCATGTCACTTTTTCCATTGAAACATCTTTTTTATTCCAATAGTTTTTATTTTTTTCAATGATAAGGTTGCTATTATGTTTCCATTCGGTCATTGTATATGCACCGTTGCTGACTAATGTATTCGCTTCAGCTGCCCAATTTTTATTCCCTTCAACGACGGATTTATTGACAGGATAGTAGGTCCAAAACGCTAATAATTTATCAAAGAAACCAAGTGGTGCCTTTAACTCCACTTCAAGTGTCTTTTCATCAATCACTCGAATCCCAACATTCTCAAGCTTACCTGTCCCTTTGTTATATTCTTCCGCACCTTTAATATAGTAAAGGTGGAAGGCGAAGGCACTTCCTGTCTCGGGATTTAACACCCGATTCCAGGCATAAGCATAATCCTCAGCTTTCACAGGATCTCCATTCGACCACTTCGCATCATCACGAATGGTAATCGTATATTTCGTTTTATCATCTGAAACTTTTACATCTTTTGCAGTCCCTAATACTACATCACCATTTTTATCTTTTGTGTACAGTCCTTCAAATAAATGATCTAAAATCCAGCCGGAAGTCGTATCTGTTGCAAGTGCCGGATCAATCGCCGGTGGTTCACTTAGCGCATTCATCGTAATTTCTTGTTTTACACTTTTTGCGTCACCTTGAGCTGGTTTATTACTGTCACTTGCACATCCTGCTAATAGAAGTACACTAATAAGGATAAACGTCATTGCATTTAAAAACCATTTCCGCATGAAAACAATCCCCTCTCTAAACTTCATATTTTTTGAAAATTTTTTATAATCTTGGACTAGTAAACGTTAGACAGCTTCGACTCTATCACTCTTCTATTCACAAAATCTACCAAGGTTGATATGAACAAATCATACTCGTCTTTAGCCACTTGGTGGCTGCTATTCTCAAAAATCACTAATTCACTATCTGGAAGTTTTTCATGAATCAGCATAGACGCTTCCACGGGAGTAATCCAGTCATGGCGTCCTCCGATAATAAGGGTTGGTACGTCAATCTTTGGAAGCTGGTCAATGACGTCAAACTCTCTTAAAAACCTCCCAAACCCCTCATTTAAAGCCTGATAGGAACGTTTTGCACGAGAACCGGCCTGTTCCCTTGCTTTCCTTTGTTCTACATTATTTTCGTCATAGCTATATGAATATAATGGCGCCATTACTTCATAGTATCTCTGGTGTTGTTCCTCTGATTCAAACGTTCCTTCAAACAGAATCTCAACCATCTGTTTTTGTTCCTCTGTTCCCTTTTCATTTACGATATCCTTTGCTTTTTCAACAAATCGATGGGCTGGTGAAGTAACACCCAGAAGTAAGGCTTGAAGATTCTCTTTATATTTACTCGCATAGGCTTGAGCAACCATTCCGCCGTACGACTGACCGAAAATGATAATTTTATCAAAACCTAAGTACTGTCGTAATGCTTCAATATCTTCTATATTGTTTTCAAGTGTATAAGTCGATTGCGGTCCCCTTTCTGATAAACCGCAGCCGCGGTGGTCAATATACACGAGCTGCATATGTTCTGACAAAGGACTTAAAGCTGGTTTAAATCCTGTATGATCTCCCCCCGGCCCGCCATGAAGGATGAAACAAACTGGTTTCTGACGCATCATGGGTCCATCAGGAACATAGCCCGCACCTTCTATGTCAAAATAAAGTCTGGTACCGTTAACTTTTGCGTACATCTCTATCGATCTCCTTTAAGTTAATATGATTACAGCCTGTATCAAACGTGAATGATTCACGAATACAAATGGCAGGAAACCCAATGGTTTGAATCGACTTCTTTCCAAACTGGTTCTTCTTTTGCGCATATATCTTTAACATGAGGGCATCTTGTTCGGAACCTGCAGCCACTCGGCGGATTAACAGGACTAGGAGGATCCCCTTTTAAGATAATCCGCTCCCTCTTCTGTGCTAAACTTGGATTTGGAATTGGATTAGCAGAAAGCAATGCCTGGGTATACGGGTGAAGCGGGTTTTTAAATAATTCAGAACTAGTTGACAGTTCCATCATTTTGCCCAAATACATGACCCCAATGCGGTCACTAATATGTTTCACCATGGCTAAATCATGGGCGATAAACAAGTAAGTTAAATCTTCTTCCTCTTTCAAATCCTCTAATAGGTTGATAACTTGTGCCTGAATCGAAACATCAAGAGCCGAAATAGGTTCATCTGCAACAATAAATTTCGGTTTAACGGCCAACGCCCTTGCGATGCCAATTCTTTGCCGCTGTCCGCCGCTGAATTCATGCGGGAATCTTTGCGCATGATCTGATTTCAAACCTACTTTTTCCAGCAGATTATAAATAATATCTAACCGCTCTTTCCCTTTTGCCAGCTTATAAGCATCAATACCTTCTGCAATAATGTCTCCAACGCGCATTCGCGGATTGAGAGATGCATGAGGATCTTGGAAAATCATTTGTATTTTGCGATTAAATTCTCGTTGCTGCTTTCTATTTAAGTTTTCTAAATCCTGATCTTCAAAATACATCTTGCCGCTTGTAGCATGATGCAGTCCAACAATTGTTTTCCCAAGTGTTGATTTCCCGCTGCCACTTTCTCCGACAAGCCCGAACGTTTCACCTTTACGAATAAAAAGCGATATATCATCGACAGACTTTACATGTTGATTCGCGCTTATTTTAAAGTATTTTTTTAGATTATTTACTTTCAATATTTCTTCGGGCACTTTACTCCCTCCCTGCTGCAACAAACTGGTCAACTTTAGGTGCTCGAGGATCATTTAGCCAGCAGCGTGCGATATGGTTATCAGCGATTTGAAATTCTTCTGGCATATGGTCTACACATATTTCCATAGCGTATGGACAGCGTGGTGCAAATGGACAGCCTTTCGGTGGTGAAAATAGATCCGGCGGAGCTCCCTCAATCGGAATTAATTTTTCTTTTTCCTCAGCATCAAGATTAGGTATGGATTCTAACAATCCCCACGTGTACGGATGTTTCGGGTTGTCAAAAATATCATAAACACTGCCAGTTTCAACAACCATTCCTCCATACATAACGACGACCCGCTGCGCCATCTCGGCCACAACCCCTAAATCATGGGTAATTAAAATGATGGCGGTATTCATCTTTGTTTGCAGTTCCTTCATTAAATCAAGAATTTGTGCCTGGATGGTCACATCTAAAGCCGTCGTTGGTTCATCAGCAATCAGCAGCTTCGGATTACAGGCAAGTGCAATGGCAATAACAACCCTTTGGCGCATCCCGCCGCTAAATTCATGTGGATATTGATCATATCGTTCATCGGCATTTGGAATTCCCACCAATTTTAAGAGATCAATCGCTTTCTGCTTTGCTTCTTGTTTGGAAAACTTTTGGTGTCTAATCAATCCTTCCGCAATCTGCGTCCCAATTTTCATCGTTGGATTCAAAGACGTCATCGGGTCTTGAAACACCATGCCTATTTGGGATCCGCGAATTTTTTGTTTTTCTTTGTTTGAGAGTTTTAATAAATCTTTGCCCTCAAATAAAACCTTTCCATTCCGAATTTTCCCTGGCGGCGTTGGAATGAGCCCCATAACGGATTGAACAGTTACACTTTTCCCACTCCCGCTTTCACCAACAATGGCGATTGCTTCACCTTTTCCTATTTCAAATGATACATTTCGAACAGCCTGGACTTCTCCCCCATATGTTTTAAAAGACACTTGTAAGTCTTCGACCTTTAATAAGTAATCCATGATGTTCTTCCCCCCTTATTTGCGAATTCTTGGATCAAGTGCATCTTGTAATCCATCCCCAAATGCATTAAAGGCAAACATGGTTAATGAAATCATGAAACCCGGGAAGAATAATCGCCACCATTGTCCGCTTAAAATAACCCCTAAGGCATCATTTGCCATCGTTCCCCAGCTGGCAAACGGAGCTTGTACCCCTAGTCCTAAAAAGCTTAAAAACGATTCAGCAAAAATAGCCTGCGGGATCGTAAACGTTAAATTTACGATAATGATGCCTATTGTATTTGGCAATAAATGCTTAAAAATGATCTTAAAGTGAGAAGTTCCTAATTTCTGTGCAGCTAATACGTATTCTTGCTGTTTTAACTGAAGAATTTGTCCTCTTATGATCCTTGCCATTCCAACCCATCCCGTAATGGATAACGCAATAATAATCGTCCATATACCCGGTTTCATAATGACCATTAATAAAACCACAATTAACAAATAGGGAATAGCATATAGAACTTCGACGATACGCATTAAAATATTATCAATTCGATCTCCTAATTTGCCTCGGCCAGCCATGTACCCCGAAACGCCGCCGACAAGAATTCCCATAACCAAATCAATCATGGCTGCTATTACACCAATCGTTAAAGAAATCCGCGCTCCATACCAAACTCTTGACCAAACATCTCTTCCTAAATCATCCGTTCCAAACCAATGATCCTTATTTGGCGCAAGGTTTCCACTGGTTAAGTCTTGATCGGCATAACTATAAGGGACTAAATATGGACCAATAACAGCCATAATGATGATGAGCAAGAGGATAGACATACCTGCCATAGACAGCTTATTTTTTACAATATTGAGTAGTACATCCTTCCAAAAGCTTAAACTTGGTCTCCCCGTTTCGGCAAAGTGCAAGTGTTTAGACTGTATTGGCCGGAATAATGCATTGACTTTATCTGGATTCACCCCTAATCCCCCTTACTTGACAGCTTAATTCTTGGATCAATGAGACGGTATGAGATATCAATTACAAATAACGTAAAGATAAGAATGACACTGAAAAATACAGTCGTTCCTAAAATAACTGGATAATCACGATTAAAAATACTGTCAACGAAGTATTTCCCAATCCCAGGTATCGCGAATATTTTTTCGATAACAAATGTCCCGGTAATAAGTGCTGCAAATAACGGACCAATAAAGGTAACAACTGGCAAAATAGCGTTTCGAATCCCATGTTTAATCACAATCGCAAAAGTTGGAAGTCCTTTTGCTACAGCTGTTTTAATATAGTTTTGATTCATTACCTCTATCATGCTCGATCGCATAAACCGGGCAATGACTGCCAGTGGACTTAGTGCTAACGCAAACGAAGGCAGCACAATATGTTTCCATGTCCCCCAGGAAGCAACCGGGAGCCATCTTAATTCAACAGCAAAAAATTTAATTAACAACGGTGCGAGAATAAAACTTGGAACAGAAATTCCAATTATCGCAACCAGCATGGAAAGGTAATCAATTACACGATTATGATAGAGAGCCGCTAGAATTCCTAACGCTAGACCCAATATAAGTGCCACTGTTATGGCTTGTACTCCTAATAAAGCTGACGCCGGAAATCCATCTGCAATTAGTGTGTTTACATCACGTGTTTCTGACTGAATCGAAGGTCCTAAATCAAACATGATAAGATTCTTCAAATAAAGTACATACTGCAACGGCACAGGCTTGTCCAAATTGTATTTGGCTCGCATGTTTTGGAGTACTTCTTCTGGAAGGACATCAGCATCCGATGCAAAAGGATCCCCAGGGATAAACTTCATAATGACAAATGTTAACGTGGCAATAACCCAGACTGTCAAAAACATTGTTGCGATCCGTTTTAAAATGTACATAAATACCCCCCAATAACAAATTATTTTTTCGGAAACTTTCCTAATCATTTCTTTTAATTGCTAAAAATAATGGCTGAAATATAAAAGGAGTTTTCGCAATGGATTTCACGATTTCTCCCCAAATTTCACCCAACATTCACTTACTATATAACTTTACTATTAATCTGTTACTATTTACACAATTGATAATATTATGTATTATCAGACAAAAGAGCGATGAATTTATTATAAGTCAGTGATTCTAAACATTCAATGTATTTTAAAAATTTTTATTTTCGGAAAAATTTATTACCTTTCCGAAAAATGAATATTCTTTATAAGGAAGGGTGCCTCAGCATGTCTTTACAAACAAATTTTCTATTGGATTATTTAACAGTGAATACCGCATATGAATCACAAACCATTCCAAACAAAAATCAGGTAACATTTTTATCAAAAAAAACTGGAATTCCCCAACTATGGACATGGACTGAAACATCAGGGCAAATCAAGCAAGTAATGGATTTTCCTGATCGAGTAGTTTCCGTACATCATTCGCCTACAGGCAAATATACAATAGTTGGCATGGATCATAAAGGAAATGAAAAACAGCAATTGTATTTAGTAAAAGATGCATTAAATCAGGTGGAGGAGCTCGTTATATCACCAGACTATTTTCATCTGTTCGGAGCTTGGTCACCTGACGAAAGAAAAATAGCATGGAGCAGCAATCGACGGCATCCAGGGTATTTCGATATTTATGTGCAAAACTTGGAGACAAAGGAATACGAAGTAGTTTACGAGTATAATGGAAATTGTACCCCAATTAAGTGGCTTTATAATAGTACCAAGCTATTAATAAGCGTCCAAGAGACGAACATCGATAACGCCCTTTATCTATTAGATATCGAAACAAAGAAATTGCAACGTATAGGGTCACAAGATAAAACAGGGCGCTTTCATTCAGTCCAGCTAACTAAAGATGGAGCTGGAGGATTCTTATTAAGCGACGTAAATGATAATACGAAGGCCTTATATTCTTTCACATTTGAAAACAATGAGATGAAGAAGGTCCTTCACATACCGAAATGGGATATCGACGAAATGAAATTATCCCCGGATGAACAAAAGCTTGTGTATACGGTAAATGAAGGCGGTATCTCGTCTATACATATTCTTGATCTAAAGAGCAATAAATCGATGCAAGTAAAAGATATTCTAAACGGAAAGCTTGATTCTTTATCCTGGTTAAATGACGATGAATTTATTTTCACGCTAAAAAGTCCTATTCAACCGGGAGATATTTGGCGTTACACCCTTTCTGCCAATACGGTAGTACGAATTACCTACTTTAGCAAATCAGAGAAAATTGAAGCACAGTTAATTGAACCTGAACTACATTCCTTTACTTCTTTTGATGGTTTAGAAGTCCCTTATTTCTATTACGCAAAAGAAAAGAAGAAACAGCCTGCAATGATTTATGTTCATGGAGGACCTGAATCGCAAATATCGGCCGAATACCATCCAACAATTCAATATTTAGCTTCACAGGGATTTGCAGTAATAGCCCCTAATATCCGAGGAAGTATGGGGTACGGCAGAAACTATGTAAAACTGGATGATGTCCGAAAACGTATGGATGCGATTGCTGATATCGCCTCGCTTGTTAGGCATTTGACAGAGCACAACCTTATTGACCCTGAAAAGGTAGGGATTATGGGGAGAAGTTATGGAGGATTTGTGGTTCTTGCAGCAATCACGCATTATCCAGACCTCTGGTCAGCCGCAGTTGACATCGTCGGTATTTCACACTTTAAAACATTCTTGGAAAATACCGGTCCATGGCGCCGTAAACTTAGGGAATGCGAATACGGCTCACTTGAACATGATACGGAATTTTTTGAGGAGATCGCACCACTTAACTTGACAGATCGTATTAAAACACCATTACTTGTTTTCCATGGAAAAAATGATACGCGAGTTCCAATAAGTGAAGCAGAACAACTTGTCAACAATTTGAAATCTCGAGGGAATGAAGTAGAATTTATCATTTTCGAAGACGAAGGCCATTTTACAGAAAAATTAGAAAACCACATTACGCTTAACAGCACCACCGTTGAATTTATGAAAAAGCATCTGACCTATTAAACTAAATTGGGTTAGACCCCCTGAGTGAGAGTCTGACCCGAAATTTGCAGACAAAATGACTGTTCAGGGAAACTATCAAACTGCCTGTCACCCTTCTTTTCCGTGTCTAGTGTGTCCTTTGTTGGTGTAGATTTTGTAAATGACAATGTAAGCTGTTCTACATCGGGGTTTGAGCTTGAAATCCGGCGAATCCCCTATGTAGACTGCTTCTACATCGATGTTTGCGATGAAAAATCCACAAAACCCCTATGTAGACCGTTTCTACATCGATGTTTGCGATGAAAAATCCACAAAACCCCTATGTAGACCGGTTCTACATCGATGTTTGCGATGAAAAATCCACCAAACCCCTATATGGAAACCACTGATCCTACAAAACTCGACATATATCAGGTAGTGACAGTCACCGGAATTAAAGCCTCGGTGAACGGTGAATGACGACGGCGAGGGTCACGCATTTCTTGTCGAACCCAGAACCTCCAAATAGTGCTGATTGTACATAATGCCTAAGATGTTCCCAAAGGGATCGACCACGGAAGCAGTGATGAACCCCTCGCCACGCTCTTTGGGTGCCTCGTATTCTTTCGCTCCCATAGACAGAAGCTTCTTGAAAGTTGCTGTTACATCGTCCACGTGCCAGTACACTACGGCACCGGCCGGACCGGTCGCTGAACCATCGGGCGCGTAGCGGCTATCAATCAAGCCCAACTCGTGCTGGTAGTCGCCGAGGCGAAACTCGGCATATCCAGGACGTTCGAAATATGGTTCGATGCCCAATAGCTCAGCGTACCACTTCTTTGCCGCTGCTAGATCATCTGTCCAAAAACTGACTGTGGTGAGTCCTCGTAATGTCTGTATGTCGCTCATATCGATTTCCTCCTTAATGTGGATAGTACGTCCCGATGCTAAACTAAATAAACATCTTCTGATTAACTTCGATTTACTTACGAATAATACCTTCTCTTATTCAAGAAAATGGCCTTTAACATAAAGAATTACGCCCGATTGTGGCAGATCGTTTTTGGCTATTTCAGATTACCCACATGTCTTTCCAAATGCACGGCATGCCTACTCAAACTTCAACTGTAAGGATACCGCTTGAATGATTTCCACTTTATCTTACTTTCCTTGACTCTTCGTGAAGTATAGCTCGACTGCGGGCTACAAATTCAAACAGAAATTTAATCTCCTGTTCATTATATTTTTCGAATAGTTCTCTCATAGATTGGCTAAAAGAAGCGAAGAGAGGGAGAATCTCTTTCTCCACTTTTTGAAGATGTACATTAATGATGACCCTTCTACGGTCATTCGGATCTTTATCCCTATACACATAACTAGCTTTTTCGAGCCTGTCAATCACGCCAGTAACAGTTCCTGTCGTAAAGCCAGTCATTTCGGCCAGCTTGCCAGCAGTCATCGGATAGTTCTGCAAGATAATATCCAGACATTTGTGATCTGTCGAATTCAAGCCCAGTCTTTCAGCTACGTTTTGATGGAACATGATGGTTTCCGTGCTGAAGTTCCTCAATTCCTCATTAAATAATTCTAATAATTGTTCCCTCGATAAATTTTCTTTTAACATTTTGAAAACCTCCGCATATAAATAATATATCTCACGAGATAAGATATTTAGTAAACGAGATAAGATTCTTATTAAACATAATATATTCAAAAACTACAGTAATAGTTCAATGAATATGCACATTATTAGCAATCGTTAGACGCGGATGTCTTATATGAGTGGGAGAAAAAATAAATTGAGAGGTGTTTTTTCAATGAATTCACTGAAAGAAGTTCTTTCGCAAAATAAAGAGATTACTATTCATACGCTTGCAAATTACATGAAGCAACATACTCGGAATAATTGGAAATCCGTATTGCAAGAATATCAATCGGAGTTTCAGGATTCATTTGATAAGTCAGGGGAATTTGCCTATGGAATCTTCGGACGTAAGTTGTTCGGGCCTTTGATCGAAGAAATTGAGCGTGAAGGGTTTGTCTTGGAGTCTGATCATTTGGCTTCATCTTTGGAGTATTGGGGGCCGCCGGAAGAACGGGAACGGTGCATGTGGCATATTTGCAAACGAGCCGATGGCACTCCAATAGGGAGCATGGTCACCCGTGTCTTTCACGATCATACGCAGTTTCGTATACCCCGTTCACCCGATATCATAGCACTTGAGAAAACGGAAAAAAGCGAGATCGTCGAGGCGCTTTCCCGTGCTTCCACCCGCATCACCAAATATAGCGAATTCACCGGTACATTTTTAACAGAAAAAATCGACAATGACGAACAAAAGGAGCAAGGTTGGGAATACAGTGTTGAGGTCGGATTGGGAGATTATCTTGAAATCGATAACCCCGAAATGAGCGAGGGGATGCTTGATCATGCTCTTTCTCTTTGGGGACACAATAACTGGGAACTAACGTCAGTTGTTCCTTATCAGGGACGTCTAATTGCTTTCTTTAAACGTCCTGCTTTCGGAAGAGAGTAAAAATTTAAAGTAAGCACTGTAGTTACGTGCCTTCTAAGGTGTAGGACCATGGGAATTAAATGACTCTGTTTGTTACTTTAATCATTAAAAACGAGCGCTTAGCAGATTCTTGCTCGTAGGAAAGCTGCGAAAGTCAATTCGGTAAGCAGATTGCAGTTGATCACACGGTTACTGTTACTGTTTCTACCTAAAATTGTAGCTAACCCCCTCGATATCTTCTACTCCTTGACGTATGGGTATCTTAGGGGTTCGCTTATATTAAGTCCAATGCTCCACAAACTTGAAAGAATAAAAACAGCTTTCATTATGTAGTAAACAATGTTCCATTTAATGCTTCAGTATACCTTTTTGCTGATTTCTGTACTGACATATTGGCATTATCATTTACTATGCGATGAAAAGCATTATACAGTCGATCAAATTTCAACTCTTTTACGATATCTGCAATTTCGTGGACTTTAGATGCTGGCAGTGGAATGAGGTTAGGATAACTATACATAAAACTTACCCATTGACGGTCAGCAACCACTTGGATAATATCACCCGTTAGTAAGATCCCTTTTTGATTATTACCATCTTTCCATTCCAAAACAGCTCCACCTTTAAAGTGTCCTCCTAAACGATGTAGAACAATTCCTTTATGTAATTCGAAGGATTCACCTGACCAAAAGATGATTTTATTACTTGGTCTCATGACCCAATTTTTGTCATCTTCATGAATATAAATAGGTACATCAAATGCTTCTGCCCATTCTACTTGAGTTGAATAGTAGTGAGGATGAGATAATGCTATGGCTTGAATACCTCCTAGTTCATTAATTAGTTGAATTGTTTGATTATCCAAATACGTAATACAGTCCCATAATACGTTGAATCCCTCAGTTTGGATTAAATAAGCTGTCTGCCCTATCGCAAACTCTGGTTTAGTTGTAATACTATATAAACCGTTTTCTTCTAAAAGGATTTCATTTTTATATTCTTTTGATTGCTTCATATTTTTTAAAGTAGTCCAGGATTGGCCAGAAGGATTAACATATTGTCTTTCTTCTGTACAAATCTTACATTGCTCAGGTATTTCCGCTGAACTTTCATATTGAACCCCGCAAGTTTCACAAATATAGCTATTCAAGACTTATCACCCTTTCTATTTCTCATAAAAAAAATATTCAACAAACATATGATAAATTCCTTTTTGGAGTAATCTGTCCTTTAGCAATAAGAAAAAGCCGCCAAATGGCAGCTGGATCTTCAACATTAGCGCCCTTTAGCTGAATAAGTAAAATTTCTATGTTAGCGCCTATATTTTAATAAAATTAAATTAGTGTTCCCGGCGACTAACCATTTTAGTCAGTTCCGCCTCAAGTCGATTAAAGTTCTGTTCATTGGCTTCGTAACAGAAACTTCTCACTTTTTCGCATTCTTTAACTGATTTGTGGAGCATTTGCCATATAAGTTCGGTTTTGCCTTCTTTCTCAGCAAATGTAATGGTTAATAAAAATTCATGTATTGGCCCCAGATGGTGGATGACAATCTTTTCAGGTTCAATTATTTCGGAAAAGATGGATTTATTCTCATAATCTACACCATTGGGTCCATGCATAATGAAACGCCAAATACCGTTTGGTCGCATATCGAACTCATGAAACGTATTAGTAAAGCCCTCGGGTCCCCACCATTTTGCCAAATGATTCGGGTCACTGAATGCTTTGAACATGATTTCACGTGGTACATTGAAGATACGTGTGTTGACAATCTGACGATCAGAGATTGGCTCAGGAGAGTTAATAATCTTCGATACCCCAGAGGATACTGTTAACTCTTGATTATTTTTCAACTGTTCACCAAGCTGATCCAGCATAATACTTGTCCCGTGCTCACGAACTGCAGCTGTATCATGGCCGTCTAGGAATGCGCCTTGCTCGGTAAAAATCAGGTGTGTTCCTTCATCAATTTGTTTAAACTCGACCGTTGCTACAGAAACGGAAATCCGTGTTTCATCGAGATCCATGGTGTAAGAATAGACAATACGGTGGTCAGGAATGATCTCCTGATATTGAGCCTTAAATGTGTAAACAGGACCTCCTGGAGGGCCGCCATGATTTATCTCTTGTCCACCCACTCGAAAATCAAACTCTTCCGCCTCAGTGAACCATTTTGCTTTAAGCTCTGGGTCCGCCCATGAAGCGAATACCACTTCAGGTGTGACATTATACATCTTTTCAATAACAAAGGTATCGTGTGTTGCAAAGTGCTTTTTCATTTTCACTTCCTCCTTTTTTGGTGGGACGGATGATTAGCAAGGAATTCCCCAAGTCGATCAAATTGGCGCTCCATATTCTTTTGGTGCCCGTAAAAATAATTTTCATGGCTTTTCTTCATCATTCCAATTGAATTTGTAAAATCTTGAACCGTCAATGTCTCTTTCGTTTGCAAAATTTCAGATACATTTTGCAATTCTTTTAACAGCTTCTGTTGAACTCTAATATTTTCTCTTAAACGTTCTATTTGAAGATTCACCACTTCAATAGGGTTATACGTATCGTCGGCCAGGATCGATTTAATTTCCTCGAGCGTTAACCCTAAATCTTTTAGACTAAGAATTTGCTGTAACCGCGAAAGATCTGTGGCGTTATATAGGCGATATCCTCCTTCTGAATAGTCTGATGGTGAGAACAGTTCAATTTGGTCATAATAGCGCAAGGTCCGAATCGTTAAACCTGTTAACTTTGCAAGCTCTCCTGTCTTCCATTTCTTCTTACCTGAAACTAAAATAACCATCCCCTTATTTTCGCGCGAATTTCTACCGGTATCTTTACTATAAACCGTTACGTCACGTAAGAGTCAAGGGATGATAAAAATTTTTTTGAATTATGAGAAAATCTATATCCTGCCCCGTTTGCTTTAGTGTAACTTCTCACTAACAATCTTTAACCGGTATGTTTACTGTTCATGATTCCTCAGCAATCTGGCCCTTAACATAAGAAAGAGCACAATTCTTACTGCAGAAATGCGCCCTTTAATGGAATATCACTGTTTAAACCTAGGCTCTGTTATTATTCATTGTTGATTTTCGTGTAGGTTTGAGAATTCATAGGCGGAGAATTTCCGGCTAATGTATATAAAGGAAGCTTAAGAAGCAGATATAAGCGGAGATATTCCGATTAACTGCTCTAAATTAGGCAAAATTCAACGATTTGGATAAGATAAACGGAAAAACTCCCTTTATTTTTAAGGAAATATGGATATTTCCCAATTTAAACGGAATTTTTCCGTTTATTTTTCAAACACAGTGAATTCAACATTCAGTTATAACAGAGCCTAAACCTAAAACAAGAAAATCACCATGTTCACTCAACAAGTAGTCTCCGCAAATGACCAGTCACTTGCATGTTTCAAAGTAATATCGATAAACATTGATAAAGCTGGAGAAATCCACTTATTTTTGTGATAAGCTACTTGGGAGAAAATTTGTGTAAAGCCACCGTCACAGGGAATAATTTTTAACTTCCCTTCCTTGATTTCATCATTTACTGTCATTAAAGGTAAACAAGCAATACCAAGCCCACTCATTATACAACGTTTCATCGCTTCTATACTCCAAAGCTCCATCGTGTGGGAAGGTACAATTCCCCGTTCTCCAAGGTATTCTTCAAACATCTTTCGATAACTGCATTCTTTCTCGTTTACAATCAAACACTCACTTATCTTTTGGTTTCCGCAGCTTTTATCTAAACTATTCAGCGAACAACAATCAGCGCTTCCAACAAGGACAATAGGTTCGTCCAATAACGAATGGACGATTAAGTCTGAATCCTGCAACTCTGGCAACATGACAAATGCAATATCTGCACTACCATTAAGGATTGCTCTCTTGTTATCACCGCAGGTGGCGTTACTTAAACTGATGCTTACATGAGGAAACTTCTTTCTATATTCTCTTAATATTGGTTCTAGGCGGTATACCGTTAGAGATTCCGGAGCCGCAATCTTTAACTCCCCTCTTACATCCTCTCCATCATTGTTAATGCTTTCGATCTTTCCATAGGTATCTAAAATCTCTTGAGTATAAGGCAACAACTTCCTGCCAATATCAGTCAATCTAACCTTTCGACCCATTCGATCAAACAGAGGTGCGCCTATTTGTTCTTCAATAGCCTGAATATGAGAAGTCACCGTGGATTGGGTGTAACCTAATTGTTCTGCTGCTTGTGTGAAGCTACCCATTTCAATGATCATTTTAAACGTAACAAAATGGCGTATTTCCATCATTTCACCAACTTTCATTATTATTATTGCTTTTATAGTATCAAAAAATTCAATGGATACCATCATATCTTTCAATTTTACTGATAATAAGTCATGAGTTAATATAAAGGACTATAGAAAGCAGGATATCATATGAAGACAACAGAGGTGGTTGAGTTTTGAAACGTATACACTATAGCTGGTTTATTCTTGCCATAACATTTTTTTCGATTATTGTGGCTGGAATTGTAAGGTCATCTTCAGGGGTCTTCATAGAACCTTTTGAAAATGAATTTGGCTGGGACCGTTCAATAATTTCACTAGCTTTTGCTGTGGGTTTATTTTTATATGGTATATCAGGTCCTTTTATGGCTGCATTGATTGAAGTACTTGGTTTAAAGAAGATGATGCTTTTATCTATGGTAACAATGTTGATAGGAACTTTGCTTACCCTAATGATGCAGCATTCGTGGCAACTCATCATCATCTGGGGCATTATTATAGGGATCGGTTCAGGGTTATTCCTAACAGTGCTAAGTCCCTATGTAGTGACCCGATGGTTTGAAAAAAGAAGGGGGCTTGTGTTAGGAATATTAACAGCAAGCACAGCAACTGGTCAGTTAATTCTGCTTCCCATCTTAGCGAATATTATAGAAAGATATTCGTGGCGTTGGGCGATTGCTTTAATTATGATACTTTGTGTGATCATGCTAGTATTCATTTTATTTTTTATGAAAAATTCTCCAAAAGAAATTGGTATTCTTCCTTACGGTCTTAAAAAAGAAATAGAAGATAATAATAAAGTACAGAAGAAAAATCCTATTATTATTGCATTCAACGGTTTATTTGAAGCAGTAAAAGTGAAAGAATTTTGGTTGCTAGCAGGTAGTTTCTTTATCTGTGGTCTTTCAACAAGTGGTTTAATCGGTACTCACTTTGTCTCTTTTTGTACCAGCTACGGCATACCTTTGGTTACAGCTGCTTCGCTACTTTCATTAATGGGGGTTTTTGATCTGCTAGGTACAACCATATCTGGTTGGTTGTCAGATCGCTATGATAATAGATGGTTATTATTTTGGTACTACGCCTTACGAGGTGCATCACTTGTTTTACTTCCTATTGCGTTATCTAAAGGCTCCTTTATGTTACTAATTATTTTTTCTGTTTTTTACGGATTGGATTGGATTGCAACAGTGCCACCAACTGTTGGCATATCGAGGCAAGTCTTTGGAATTGAAAAAAGTGGAATAGTATATGGATGGATTTCTGCTTCGCATCAGGCTGGTGCTGCAGTAGCAGCATATGGAGGGGGTCTAATATATAAATTTTTCAACTCTTACACTTGGACATTCTTCTTGGCAGGAGTTTTCTGTATATTAGCAAGCTTATTTGTCATTATTATTAAAAAACAACATTCAAGTCAATTACCTAAAGAAGGAATAATGAAGCAATGTGCAGAAAGCTAAAACTGATGTATTTACTTTACTCTTACTGCACAGGATAAATTATTTTTCTGACAAAGTTTTTATAGATTCTGAAAAGCATCCTGTATTCAATAGATTCTATAATTTAATGATTAAAAGGTGCTTTTCTGAAGTAACCAAAACCTAATTTCTAGGTGCTTTAAGCGAGAAATTAGGTTTTTTAATTTGGGTTTCCTTTGTTGATTTGAAAGAAAGTTTGATCAAAAATACCTCGCAAACCCGTATTTTATTGTAAATAAGAAGAATCCATTTTGAAAGAAAGTGATATGCTCCCCATTAGGTAGACAGATAAAAAATAAAAATCTGTTTATCTAAGGGGAGTTTTTTTATGGCTCGAATGAAATATTCTAAAGCTGAAAAATTGGCTATTTTAGCTCTTTATAAAGATGGTCATCATTCAATAGCTGACATTACTTCTAAATTTTCTGTTGATCCTGGGACGATTAGGGATTGGAATAGGAGGTATGAAGTGAATGGTGAAGAAGGTTTAATAGACGCGACTTCTTGGAAGCCGTATTCAAAAGAGCTAAAGTTAGCAGCCGTCAATGATTATCTATCAGGGCACTATTCGTTAAGCAAGATTATCCAAAAATACAATATATCCAGTACTGCGATTTTGAGAAAATGGATTAAAAAGTATAATAGTCATAGAGAATTAAATGATACCGGAAAAGGAATGACAAACTCTATGACAAGTAGAAGAAAAACAACATTAGAAGAACGAATTCAAATTGTAAATTACTGTCTACAACATCAGAAAAACTATCAACTCGCAGCCGAAAGCTATGGTGTTTCTTATCAACAGGTATATCAATGGGTCAAGAGGTTTGAAGCGCATGGTGAAGAAGCACTACAAGATAAACGCGGTCGAAAGAAAGAGGAATATGAATTAACAGATGAAGAAAAGTTTAAACTGGAAATGAAACGTTTAGAGCGAGAAAATGAACGATTACGTGCAGAAAATGCTTTTTTAAAAAAGTTAGAGGAACTCGAAAGGAGGTGTCGTTAACAAGCATTCGTCTACAAAATAAATATAGAGTGATTCAAGATTTACATGCGAATGAAAATCTACCAGTAATCCTTTTATGTGAAATTTCTGGTGTATCTCGTGCTGCTTATTACAAATGGCTACAGCGTACGCCAACAGCTAGAGAATTAGAGAATGAAGCAATTCTTCAGGATATTCAAGCTATTTATGCACGAGTAGGAGGCATTTATGGGTATCGAAGGATGAAATTAAATATTAATAGGAAATATCATAAAAAGTTTAATCACAAACGTATTTATCGCTTAATGCACATCGCTGGATTACAGTCCGTGATTCGTCGGAAAAGAAAGCGCTATGTTCCCTCATCTGCTCAATATGTCGCTGAAAATCGACTCAATCGTGAATTTACTGCAAGCAGGCCCAATGAAAAATGGGTAACAGATGTCACGGAGTTCAAATTAGGAAACGGACGGAAAACGTATTTAAGCGCCATTTTAGATCTTTACGATGGCTCCATTATTAGTTATGTATTGGGACATTCAAACAATAATAAATTGGTATTTCAAACATTGGATCAAGCTATCACTATATTAAAAGAGAATGAACATCCATTGATTCATAGTGATCGAGGGTATCAATATACGTCGCATGGGTATAAGAGAAAAATAGAAAAAGCAAAAATGATTCATAGCATGTCACGTGTAGGAAAATGTATAGATAATGGACCAATGGAATCGTTTTGGGGAACGTTGAAGTGTGAAAAATATTACCTACATAAGTATGAGACATTTGAAGCGTTACAACAAGCGATAGATAATTATATTCAATTTTACAATAACGAACGTTACCAAGAAAGATTAAACGGCTTAAGCCCATTGGAATACAGGCTTCAAGCCGCTTAAAGTATTTTTATTATTTTTACTGTCTACTTGACAGGGAGCAGTTCAAAGTTTAATCAAAATAGATTCTTCTCTTGCATATTTAAATTTCGAGTTTATAAAAAAGTTTGATCATTTTCTAACTGCGTTGCTCAACAATAGCGCCCTTTTCTTGAATAAACAAAAAGCTGATATTAACTGGTATTATTCAATTAAAAATCCTCAACTGTTAGTGATCAAGGAGTATAATTATTCTTGTCCGTTGTAGTAGAGTAACGGCGTTCATGCCAGTGACCTACGACTTTTTGGCGAGTATTGGACGAGAAACTTAATTCATTGGGCTTCCTCGTCGGCCGAGGGGCCGTAGATGCCCGGCACCGGAATATCGAGAAGCCGCAAATAAACCCCGAGCTGCGCCCGGTGATGAACCATGTGGCTTAATCCGAAGGTGCGGAGCGCGATCGCCCGCGGCTCTCGGAGGATGATATGGTCGCCGTGGCGCAGAGTCCATTCCTCGCCGAGCGCTTTCTCTTCGCATTCGGTGAGCAGCTTTTCCAACTTGCCGACGTTTACATCGTACTCCTCCAGAACGTCAGCGCGTTTTTCCAAAGGCTCGCGCCTCAGCGGCACGGTCGAAAGATCGAACTCCGGGTACTGAAAAATCGCGACTTGCCAGTTTAGCAGGTTGATCAGGTGCGTGGCCAGCCCGCCGAGCGTCATCGATTTCTCGTGCGGCTTCCACGTCATATGCTCCTCGGGCAAGCGTTCCAGAATGCGGCGTGTAGTGGCCAGTTCATGCGATGCGTCGCCGACGATCAGTTTTTTGACCATAAATTCCTCTCCTCCCTTATGGGTATTGTAAGAGCAATTAACTTATTCTTTTTTAATATTCTTTATCAGAATGAATTATTCCTTTAAATATTATTATTTATCTAATGAGATCTTCAATTAAATGGCCCGTTTGTTGAATAAGGAATATTTTAATTTATTTGGTATTTTTAGCAAATATGCTGTAAGCAAGACTAAAGTGTTCATACTAGTGGCTTTTTAGCAGTTAGGTTTCATCGGAAATATCGCTGAAAGATTATTTTTAGAATCCTTTTAAATAATTTATGATTGACAATCGTCAGGTGCATGTATATATTTTATTATATGAATATATGCTCATATAATAAAATAACAAACATATCACTACTGGAGGCGAATCCTACATGAATGAGGATCTGAATAAAGATGAACTTGAAATGAATAAAGATCAGCATATAGACGAAGAAACATTATTTGTTGTGTCTCAAACCTTTAAAGCGTTAAGCGATCCAACACGAATTCGCATTTTAAACTTGTTATGTTCGGATGAACATTCCGTCAATCATATTGCGGAAATTTTAAATTTAAGTCAGTCATCCGTATCACATCAATTACGTTTCTTAAAAAATTTGCGATTAGTCAAATTTAGAAGAGAAGGCACAACATTATATTATTCACATGACGATAATCACATTATGAATTTATTGAAACAAGCAATTGAGCATGCTAGTCATGTTTAAAAAATCAAGTTATTAAATGAATGGAGGAATTTATATGGCGGATCATCACGATCATAATCATGCACATAACACAAATAAAAAAATATTATTCCTATCGTTTCTAATAATTGCAAGTTATATGTTTATAGAAGCCATTGGGGGGTACTTAACCAATAGTTTGGCTCTTTTAGCAGATGCAGGTCATATGCTTAGTGACGCCTTTTCATTAGCTATTGCATTAATTGCTTTTAAATTAGGAGAAAAAGAAGCGAGTCAAAGTAAGACATTTGGTTATAAACGTTTTGAAATTTTAGCTGCCGTTTTAAACGGTGTAACTCTTATTTTAATTGCTTTGTATATTTTCTATGAAGCAATTGAACGCTTTACAAATCCACCGGAAGTAGCCTCACAAGGTATGCTGATAATTAGTAGTATTGGTTTAGCTGTCAATATTCTTGTTGCTTGGATTATGATGCGTGGTGGGGATGTAGAAGAAAACTTAAATATGCGCGGAGCATTTTTACATGTTATTAGTGATATGCTTGGTTCAGTTGGTGCCATTATCGCAGCATTACTTATCATGTTTTTTGGCTGGGGTTGGGCAGATCCATTAGCAAGTGTTATTGTCGCTGTACTTATCTTACGTAGTGGTTACTATGTGACAAAATCTGCGATACATGTATTAATGGAAGGTACACCGCAAAATATAGATATGAACGATGTCATTCAAACTATCAAAAAAACTGCAGGTATTCAAAGTGTTCACGATTTACACATTTGGTCGATTACAAGTGGCTTAAATGCCCTTTCTTGCCATGTAGTTGTTAATAATAAATTAACCATTGCAGAAAGTGAAAAAATGTTATGTAAAATTGAACATGATCTTGAACATATGGGGATTCAACATGTGACAATTCAATTTGAAACATCTAAACATAAGCATGATAATTCTATTTTATGTAAAGTGAAGGCTAAATCAACTGGACATCATCACCATCATCATTAAATTACGTAAAAAAGAATATTGAGTCCATTCTAGTAGCATCCTCTTTAAATCGTGTTGAAAAAAGGTTTTAGCCATACTGGAAATTTTTTACTTCTCCATATACCCTACTATGGTATGGTAATGTAAAATTAGAAGATGATCAAGTTGAAGTAACATTTAATGAATCGCAAGTATCCCTTAATAAAATTTATGAAACGATTGAAGATCAAGGATACGAGGTAGAATAAGAGTGCTTCGATTGCACTCTTTTTTCCTCAAAAAAATATACATTCTATAGGTATGGAAGAGGTGGAAAACATCATGAGCACAGAAGTAAAAAGGAAAGCTGTTAAAGAAGCGAGTATTCAAATTACCGGAATAACTTGTGCGACATGATATCCTTTTTAGGGTCTTTGAACCAATAGTAAAATTGATTATAAGAATGGATACGTTTAGTTTCTTTATAGAGGGTTTTATTAATCTCGTAAGAAAATATTTGTCGATATCCTGTTAGAACTTTAGCAGAAAAAAGAACAATATTCCCCAGAAAATGATTCCATTCTTTTCAATCTACATAATTCCACTCTATTTCCTTTTTCCCAACACTGGTCAAAGGTTTGATTAAAAACGCCGAATTCCTTGGTATGTATCGTTTTTATATTATTTATAAGGAAAAAGATTGTCGGAATTCCATCGGATTTAAATAGGAATAATCCGTTTCATCATTCCAAAGGGCAATTTGTGCATAAACTATCATTCTTTGACTCATTTCCAGCTATCACATCACAAACTCAAACGTATCGTTAAAAAAGGCCCATTTGTCACAAAATATTCCTTTTATTATTTGAAAGTTTTGTGACAAAATTCAAGTCGGTAATCAGACCACCCTATGCTCATTTTGACCTTGCTAATGGTTTAAAATGGATCTACTTTATTTGACCTTAGCAATACCAAAGAGATGAGTTGTTTTTCGCCAATGAAGTTAGCGGCCAAGATGAAAATGATACATATATAGATCCTGAATGGGAAGAGCTAGACGATACGCTCACTCCTCGTTAGTCGATAGGTGGGCAAAAAGAAGAAGAAAGAAGAAAAAAGAAAAAAAGACAACAACAAGAAAAAAAGCCATTCCGCCTACAATTAAGAACCATTCAGACATTGAGAATCCATTACGGAATAATCAAAAAGTTGTTGGTGTTAAAGGGATGGAAATTAGTTGCCTTTCAAAAAGGGGATCACACCGATGGCCCCGGGATCTCACACAATGTCTGGGACAAGAAGCCTGTCCCCCCCTCCCAAAATGATAAAAAAATCACCCCAAATTGCAAAAAACAGCTTCAAAATTCGATTTTGAGGGCAAAAATGAACGTTTGGGCTCAAAAACCGCTCCAAAAACGAACTTGCTCGGTTCGATTAATTTAGCTAAACCCGATATCGTAGAAGTGCCGGAAACGTGGTCTAGACTCACGGTTAGAAGGCTTTGATCATAGCGATGAAGGGCGGTTTTAATGTGGTGAATTTAAAATCTGGCACTATTGAAGGATTTGAACAGTTTTCGCAGTTTTCCTCACTTAAGGATTTTAATACTCATTATGAAATGTGGCTAGCTGAACACAAGGATGATTTTTCAAAAGGAGAATTGCTTGGAATGAAACGGCTGGTGCGCTTTGCTGCCAAAATTCCTGGCGTCTGCAATGCCAAGATTGGCACTATTTTAAAAGCGATTCACGATGAGTACCATGACAACGGCATCTCTCGCTCTACGTTTAAACGGATGATCTTAAAAGCAAAGGACCTAGGCCTGATTACGGTTTATGAAACAGAACGAAAAAATGGGTCACAATCCAGCAATCTCTATGTGTTTCATCGTTTTCCAACAAGTGAACCACCCAAACAGGAAATCATGGACCACCCTAAAGAAACTAGTAATCTTTCTGAAACAAAAAATAAAGAGATAAAAGAACGTAAGGAAGAGCCGATTGAACTGGATTCCACCTATGTTAGCGACAAAGTTCCACAGCCTTTTGTCCAGTTGGTGAAATGTTTCTTTTCTGAAGCAAAGACGATTGAAGAGTATTGGAGAATGGCGCAAATTCCCGCCTATCACTATCTTTTTGAAAATGAGCCGGATCAAATCCTAGATGTCGCCATCCAATCCTTTAAGCAGCTCATCCGGAAGCTAAAGTTCAACGGAAACGTCAAAAATCCATTCGCCTATTTTTACGGAATCACTAGCAAGAAGTTTAACCATCTTTATTTCGCACCATTTGATGACATGTTTGACTAGAATGATGAGGAAATCGTGTTGGGAGAGGGTTTAAATTATCGGCACTTCCCATGGAATGATTCATGCGTCAGCTAAAAGGGGTTCATTAGAATTTGCTTATCCATGTAAGGAGTTGGGACAAGATCCCCTCGTCCTGCTGAATTGTCATGTATTTGTCACGAATTGGCTCGAATTATGGGGATTCTTGCGTACTTTAGTCCGTGGTAATAAAGTCCTAATTATTATTTAATTAACAAGAGGAGGTAATCATTAACATTTTTTCTAGATAATTTCCGCTACGGAAAGGGGAGGATGTTCACATACATGAAAAGCGCAATCCTATTGTTCATCAGAGAGTTCTTATCAGAAATAGTAGCAGGAAAACTTTTTTTCAAATCAATTGATTTAAAGGAGAGGAATACTATTATTATTCTAAAAAATTATTTTATTGAAAAGAAAATGATTTTAATGATGGGAGAATATGACCAAATCGGGAAGCTGTGTGCACGTGTCGTGGCAGGAAAATCGTCTTTTCTGGTGGACAGACCGCCCTTACATCTATTAAATGATACATTAACATACATAGGATTTGATTTAAAAGGGGCAATGACGGGGGCAAAATCGATCCTTGGCAAGAAAAAGAAGTGTCCAATCATCGTTAATCCCTATCTGGGTATTTCCCTTTTTCCGAACAAATCACCACAAAAGGTGGATTGTATCTGGTTTAACCCCGAACATATTATCAAAACGACAGCTATGGGCAATGAGACGAAAGTAGAATTAAGTAATGGTTATTCTATTAGGGTCGATTCAAAATCATCTACCTTCAATGACAAAATCCAGACAGCCAAGCATTTAATACGGTTGTCGATGGAACGAGGCAATCATCCTGGTCCAGTTACCTTCTATCTCGAACCAAAAGAAGGACGCCAACTGTCCAAGGAGAAAACAGGCAAGTACAACTTTTCTTCCTTAGAAGATGAGCAGAAATAAAAACTTCAAGCTATACGATGTCAATCGTTCAAAAGGAGAATGTCATTGAAGAATTCGGAGGTTCATTTTGGAATGGTATTGAAAGATTTGAGGAAGGCGCAGCAGCTTTCACAAGAGGGGCTGGCAGATCGCAGCTCTTTAGATCGGTCCTATATCAGCAGTCTTGAAAGAAATCTTAAAAAACCCGGCTTAGATACAATCATTGCCCTTGCAGCAGGGCTTGATATGAAAGTTTCAGAAATGTTTAAAGAAATAGAAGAGCATCCCGAAAACGATTGGTTATGGGATCGGTTTTAGTACTCAGACTTTAACTCTTTCTTTTTAAACACTTGCTATAAAAGGATTTAAACATAAGAACTTTGTCAAAAAAAGCACTCTTTGTTATTGAATGTGGAAATTTCAGAAACTTCAAGTACAATTAACCTGAAAGTGATAATCAAGGGGGGATTAGTTTGACTTCAATCTTAGATAGTGTTATTTTTCCGGATGATATCTTAGAAGGAATGAGGATCGAAAGTATCATTATCAGCCCCATTGCCAAGCATTTGGGCGTAGCAGCGCTATCGGGTAAGTCGGAGGACATGCATGTATTGAGACTGTACCAGTTGATATTGAGGGAAGATCAGAATTACGTTCCTACATTTGAACTTGAAGCATTTGCTTTCTACTCAAGGAAAGATTTAACGGATTTTGTTGTTCGTTTACCAGAAATGTCGGCGATTGAAATCCTAATGGTCATGAACCAGGAGCCCACTATGACTCATTAAACAGCACAAGTAAGGGCTGACATATGTGGCTCTTACTTTTCTTTTCGCCGCATTTTCTCTCTTAGCGTGATTACAGCCACAAGAATGTACCACTTCTGCCATGCTTTGTACCATCAGTTGCCATGGAATTTACCACTTGCTGTCAACGCATTTACCAATAGAAAAACTTTAGAGATATTGAATTGAAAAAGCCTAATCCTCCTATTTTTACCGAGGAATTAGGCTTTTGTTAAGCTTTCCGTAATAGCGCCAGAAAGTGGACTACCAGCTTTTATTGCACAGTATATTTGTACTGCAAAGCAAAGAATCTACTTAATAAGCAAGTTCTTGTTCAACTAAAGCCTCCGTTAGTTGAACAAGATTTTATCAATTTATAAGTCTTATCTATCAGACCTTCTTTTTCTTTTTATGAATAAGATACTCAATAAAAAAATAATAACCCAGTATAATGCATTAATTATATCACTTTGAATGTGAATGCCATTGGCACGTAGTATTGATTTAAAAACAACAAAAAAAATTCCAGCAATAATGTAAAAAAGCACGACATGTTTTAGGGTCATAAACTTACTCCCTCTTAAAATTTTTCTTGGAAACACATTTTCCAAGTATATATCTAACTAAAAAAAAAGTACCGCCCCACAAAAGAATCCCAACAAAACTAATTGATACACCATTCCTATGGACAGTAGAAACAGTCATCATGTCATCGTGGAATAGGTAACTTATAAAATAATAAACAAAATAAATGAAGAAAAGTAAGAATACATCTAATTTAGTCAACTTTCCTTTTTTAACATTGATAATAGAAAAAATTATTCCAGTAATAAGAAAAATCAACCAAAACACGAAATTATTCAAGGTCACATACTTACTCCCTTATTGTTTTTAATATTTTTATACATAGTTCGTAAAAGTATTCAAATTCCTTCCTCAACAAAACTGCCCGTTAGCACAATAAAAAAAGGCTGCCGCAGCAACCCAATCTTAAGACAGCTGTTCTTTTCATTTAACACAACCATATGATAAAATGTTATTAGAATTTTCCGAATAACGGAACGTTCATTGTTCCATTAAAGGGCAGTTTAATAGCTATATACAACACGCCGCAAATGAATTTTGACCAAGGGATTATCTATTAAAGGGATTAAATTGGAGGGAATAGAAAATGGATGTAAGGACACTTTTGTTACAGCAATGGGCAAGTTGCTTAGATCAAGAAGACTGGTTTCCACCACTTGAAAAAGTGCTAGAGGATATCACTTTTGAACAGGCAATTTGGAAACCAGTTGAGGGGGCACATTCCATTTGGGAATTAGTTTGTCATTTGCTTTTCTTTGAAAAAAGAATTCTGTTACGATTTCTTGGTGAAACAACAAATGAACCAAAGGCAGAAAATAATGACGCTACATATCGATTACCAACTGAGACATCTCAAAATTGGCAGAAAACAAAACAAGAATACTTTTATGTTCATCGTGAACTAGAAAAAATACTAGCAACATCAGAACTAGAAGATTTGTATAGAGAGATCCCTGAAGACAATCCATTAGTGATTGAACTGAAGAGTTTAGCAATGCACGACGCCTATCATATTGGCCAAATTGTATTCCTTAGTAAAATGCAAGGAGCTTGGGCAGCAAAACGCAGTTTTTAAAAAGATTTATTAGCTTTACAGTTATTCCATTATAGGGGGCTTTAAAGGAATAAGAACGTGAACGTCCTATTTGGACGTTCACATATTTTATACCTAAAAAACAACAATAATATTTAACAAAACCTATTAAAGGAATCAGGTAAACCTTCTTCTCTCATATTTAACTTCTTCCTAAACTCCCTCAGTTTAATACGAATATCTCTCGAATGCTCACTTATTCGCAGGATTTCATATCCCTTGTAATTGGATTTACTTGTAATTGAAATGAG
>NZ_JBHVSI010000024.1:0-87138 GCF_042885335.1 Neobacillus sp. NPDC058068
GCTAAAGCGCCTGCGGGGTCTCACCTGTCCCGCTGCTCCCGCAGGAGTCTCGCGCCTTCCACTCCAATCAACATTGTGCTCAAAATCAACAATGTCCTTTAATACAGCCTTTAAATAAGCGTTTTCAAGGAAAATATATTTCCGAAGGGGCCAACCGCCCCTTTTTGTTAGTCGAAAAAGAAGAATTCGAACAGGCTGATACCGATTAATAATTCCTATATTATATAATAATGAGAGCGTTTACATATCCATGCTTTAAAATATAGAAATGTGCGTATTTCTTCTTGCATAAATCAATTAAACGTGTATACTTGTGACTGAAAGCGGACAACATTCGTAAAAGAGATTTCTTAGGAGGATTACAAATGGTAGCCGAAAATGGTACAAAAAAGACTAATCAAGTGGAAAAAAATGATGTGTTGAAATCAACACAAACAGTTATTCATAAAGCGCTTGAGAAGTTAGGTTATCCTGAAGAGGTATACGAGCTCTTGAAAGAGCCGTTACGTATGATGACAGTAAAAATTCCAGTTAAAATGGATGACGGATCGACAAAAATATTTACTGGATACCGAGCACAGCATAATGATGCAGTAGGACCGACAAAGGGCGGCATTCGTTTTCATCCTGGTGTGACGGAAACAGAAGTGAAAGCCCTTTCGATTTGGATGAGCTTGAAATGCGGCATTGTTGATCTTCCATACGGCGGTGGTAAGGGCGGTATCGTTTGTGATCCGCGTGATATGTCCTTTAGGGAGCTTGAAAGATTAAGCCGTGGATATGTTAGGGCAATCAGCCAAATTGTTGGGCCAACGAAAGATATTCCTGCCCCAGACGTTTTTACAAATTCTCAAATAATGGCTTGGATGATGGATGAATATAGCCGAATCGATGAATTCAATTCTCCAGGATTTATTACAGGTAAACCGCTTGTACTTGGCGGTTCACATGGGCGTGAATCGGCAACAGCAAAAGGTGTAACAATCTGTATCCGCGAAGCAGCTAAAAAGAAAGGCATTCAAATTGAGGGTGCAAGGGTTGTTGTTCAAGGTTTCGGTAACGCAGGCAGCTTTTTGTCCAAGTTCATGCATGATGCCGGTGCAAAAGTTATCGGTATTTCTGATGCCTATGGCGCTTTATACGATCCAAACGGTTTAGATATTGATTATCTTTTAGATAGACGTGACAGCTTTGGAACAGTCACTAAATTATTTAATAACACCATTACGAACAAAGAACTGCTAGAACTCGAATGTGATATCCTTGTTCCAGCTGCCATTGAAAATCAAATTACAGCTGAAAATGCTCATGACATTCGTGCGGCCATTGTTGTTGAAGCCGCAAATGGACCAACAACATTAGAAGCAACAGAGATTTTAACAGAGCGAGGTATTTTACTTGTACCTGATGTTCTGGCATCAGCTGGCGGAGTAACAGTTTCCTATTTTGAATGGGTTCAAAATAACCAAGGGTACTATTGGTCAGAGGAAGAAGTAGAAGAAAAGCTTGAAAAAATATTGGTTAAATCTTTTAAAAATATTTATGACACTGCCCAAACACGCCGTGTCGATATGCGCTTAGCCGCCTATATGGTCGGGGTAAGAAAAATGGCTGAAGCGAGTCGTTTTAGAGGCTGGATTTAAGTTTATACATTGAAATATCGCAAAAAAACTCCTATCATAGACGATAGGAGTTTTTTCATTGTTCTTAAGGAGTGTAAGGATTATGCAAATAGAAGATATCATCATTGTTGGAGGAGGCCCTTGTGGTTTAGCTGCGGCAATTTCATTACAAGAAATGGGGAAAAGGCCATTAATAATTGAAAAGGGTAATCTGGTAAATTCAATCTATCATTATCCGACACATCAAACATTTTTTAGTACAAGTGAAAAATTAGAAATTGGCGAGGTGCCCTTTATAACAGATAGCTATAAGCCGAAAAGAAACCAGGCTCTCGTCTATTATCGAGAGGTAGCTAAACGAAAGCAGCTGCGGATTAACGCATTTGAAAGAGTCACTAAAGTATCTAAGCAGGATGATTTTTTTCAAATAGATACGGATAAACAAAGCTATAATGCCCGTTATGTGATTATAGCCACGGGTTATTATGATCACCCAAATTACTTGAATGTACCAGGGGAGAACCTGCCAAAGGTTTTTCATTATTTCAAAGAGGCCCATCCATATTTTGATAAAGATGTCTGTGTCATTGGCGGAAAAAACTCCAGTGTTGATGCCGCTCTAGAGCTTGTAAAGGCCGGTGCGCGCGTTACTGTTTTGTATCGCGGCAAGGAATATTCCCCCAGCATCAAACCTTGGATTCTGCCGGAATTCGAAGCCTTAGTACGAGCTGGTACGATTTTAATGGAATTTAATGCAAACGTTAAAGAAATAACCGAGAATCAGGTCATTTATAGTAAGGATGGAGAACAAAAGACGATTACAAATGATTTTGTGTTTGCGATGATAGGGTATCATCCAGACCATCAATTTCTAAAAACAATGGGTGTGAAAATTGATTCGGAATCAGGAAGACCGCTTTTTAATCCAGAAACAATGGAAACGAATATTGATGGTATCTATATCGCCGGGGTTCTTGCGGCAGGAAACAATGCAAATGAAATTTTTATTGAAAATGGCAGGTTCCATGGCGGACAAATTGCCCGTTCCATTATCGAAAAAGAAACCAAAGGGTGATAACGAATGAAAAAAGTTGTTTTATTAACAACAGGCGGTACAATAGCTAGCAAACCAAATGCAGAATCAGGTAAATTAGCTTCGGGCGCGTTAACGGGTGAAGAACTGGCGGCGATGTGTAATATACCGAAAGACATGGAAGTGATTGTTGAATCCGTCTTTCAAAAAGCAAGTATTCATATTACATTTGAAGATTTAGTTGTCCTAAAAAATAAAATTGAGGCATATTTTAAGGATGATGCGGTTTCTGGTGTAGTTGTCACTCACGGAACTGATACTATGGAGGAAACTGCCTATTTTCTTGATTTAACGATTAATGACTACAGACCAGTAGTTGTTACAGGCTCACAGCGCTCCCCCGAGGATTTGGGAAGCGATGTCTACATTAATTTGCAGCACGCTATTTATGCAGCATGTTCAAGTGATTTACATGATGCCGGGACCGTTGTCGTTTTTAATGAACGAATATTTGCGGCAAGATATGTGAAAAAAGAACATGCTTCTAATATTCAAGGCTTTAGCGTGTTTGGATTTGGCTATCTCGGTATTATTGACAATGACCAGGTCCAGATTTTTCAGAAACCAATTAAAAGAGAATTTTATGACATTCAATCACCAATTCCACAAGTCGAAATCATCAAGTGCTATATTGGGGCGGATGGGAAATTTGTTAAGGCTGCCCGGGAGGCCGGTGTAGGCGGGATTGTCCTCGAAGGTGTGGGTCGTGGACAGGTGGCTCCTATGATGATGGAAGAAATCGTAAAAGCAATTGAGGCAGGGATTAAGCTGGTCATCACCACAAGTGCAGAAGAGGGCTCTGTTTACACAACCTATGATTATGATGGCAGTGCCTATGATCTTTATAACAAAGGGGTAATCCTCGGCAGCGACAATGACTCTAAAAAAGCTCGAATCAAATTAGCTGTCGCGCTAGCAAGCGGCTTGGAGCATATTCATTTTTAACTCTTAGGATTTATGAGTAAGCAATATGGAATGAATCTTTTATTTAATTTATATTGGTTACATGATACGATGAAGAAAATCGATGTGAAAAGAGGTTCATCATGCTGGGAATATTATCTGCCGGAGTTGCCCCTGGTCTGGCCCTATTGAGTTACTTTTATTTAAAAGATGAATATGAGCCAGAGCCAGTTTCCTTTGTTCTTCGGACCTTTTTATACGGAGCTTTATTGGTGTTTCCAATCATGTTTATCCAGCATGTGCTTGAATCAGAGCATTTGGTGAAATCTCATCTTATCGATGCTTATCTTAGCTCAAGTCTTCTTGAAGAATTTTTTAAATGGTTCATCCTGTTTTATGCAGTATACCAGCATGTTGAGTTCGATGAACCATTTGATGGCATAGTCTATGGAGTGGCCGTATCCCTTGGTTTTGCTACGATTGAAAATATCTTTTATTTACTGGCAAATGGGATAGAGCATGCGATGACGCGTGCTTTATTACCTGTTTCAAGCCATGCCCTGTTTGGAGTTATTATGGGCTTTTATATTGGAAAAGCAAAGTTTACTGAAGGGCATAAAGCTAAATGGGTCGTCCTCTCGCTGCTTTTGCCATTCCTTCTGCATGGATCGTATGATTTTATTTTGATTTCGCTTGAACATTGGGTGTTTATTATTTTTCCATTTATGATTTTCCTTTGGTGGTTTGGCTTAAGAAAGGTGAAAAAAGCAAAAATATTGAGCGCCAATCATTTTAAAAAACGATATCCCGTTCAAAAAACCCTTCATTCCTGATGAAGGGTTTTTTGATTTATTCTATTTTTTTGGAATAAAAACACCAATCTAACAAAAAATAGGGTTACTGCAAAAAAGATTTACATTGGGGGTTATTATTCTATGTTAAAGAAAAAAATCCTAAAAAAATTCTTCATAGTAACTTTTTTTCTTACATTGCCATTATCCTGTTTGGAAAATAATGAGGTCCATGCTTTTTCCAAACAAGTAATCCAAAAAGGAGCTGTTGGCGACGATGTCATTGAACTACAATCCAGGCTTCAATATATTGGCTATTATAATGGGAAAATTGATGGAGTTTTTGGTTGGGGTACGTATTGGGCATTAAGAAACTTTCAATACGAATTTGGACTGCCAATTGATGGATTGGCAGGGGCAACAACAAAGGCAAAACTTGTTAAGGCCAGCAAATACAATGAGCAGTTTGTAAAAAAACAAATCAACTCCGGGAAAAAATTTACCCATTACGGCGGTGTTGATCAAAGCAAGCAAAGTGCACCCGGCACCAAAGCGCCGGCAGCTAAAAAACCAGCAGCGAAAGCACCGGCAGCCAAAGCACCAGCAGCTAAAAAACCAGCCGCCAAAGCGCCTGCGAAGCAAGCAGCGCCGAAAAAACCAACTGCAGCTAACGTTCCAAATGGATATTCGCAAAATGATATCACCTTAATGGCGAATGCTGTTCACGGTGAATCAAGAGGTGAACCATATATCGGTCAAGTGGCCGTTGCTGCTGTTATCCTGAACCGAGTAAATAGTGCTTCGTTTCCTAATACAGTATCTGGCGTCATATTTGAGCCGGGAGCATTCACTGCAGTAGCAGATGGGCAAATTTGGCTGACTCCAAATGAAACTTCTAAGAAAGCGGTTTTGGATGCGATTAATGGCTGGGATCCAACTGGTGCGGCCCTTTATTATTTTAATCCAGCTACAGCAACAAGCGGTTGGATATGGGGAAGGCCGCAAATAAAACGAATCGGGCAGCATATTTTTTGCAAGTAGAGAGGTGAATAGAATTGATTAGAGGTATATTAATAGGTATTTTAGCGGTGGGTGTCGCGGGAACAGCCTACTGGGGCTATCAGGAACATCAGGAGAAAAACGCAGTTCTTTTAAATGCAGAAAACAATTATCAACGGGCGTTTCATAATCTTTCTTATCGAATGGATTTATTACACGATAAAATTGGAACAACACTTGCCATGAACTCCAGACATTCGTTATCTCCATCATTAGTTGAGGTATGGAGACTAACCTCGCAGGCCCATGGGGACGTTGGGCAGCTGCCGTTAACACTATTACCATTTAACAAAACCGAAGAATTTCTCGCGAATATTGGAAACTTCAGTTATCGGACGGCTGTCAGGGATTTGGACAAGGAACCATTATCAGCAAAGGAGTATAGCACATTACAAACGCTCTATAAACAGTCTGGTGATATCCAGGGCGAACTCAGAAATGTGCAGCACATGGTTCTGAAAAATAATCTGCGCTGGATGGATGTTGAGCTTGCGCTTGCATCTGGAAAAGAATCCACTGACAATACCATCATTGACGGCTTCAAAACAGTTGAAAAAACAGTATCAGGGTATAAAGAATCTGATATGGGGCCAACATTTGCTAACATGCAGAAGAAGGATGAAAATTTTAAAAAGATAAAAGGAAAAACCATTTCCCGTCAAGAGGCAATCAAGATAGCTAAAAATTATATGAAGTTTGATGGTAATGCGCAGGTGAAAGTAACCGAAAATGGAAAAGGCGCTGATTACGGTTTTTATAGTGTATCAATAAAAAATAAACAAACGGCCCAAGAAGCTAGCATGGATATTACTAAAAAGGCAGGGCATCCGATTTGGTTTATTAATAACCGGGATATCAAAAAACAAGTTCTCAGTCTAAATGAAGCTGATAATAAGGCAGCGGACTTCTTGAAAGAAACAGGTTTTAAAAATTTAGAGGTGTTTGAAAGTACACAATATGATAATATAGGCGTTTTCAACTTTGTTACGAATATTAATGGGGTTAGAATCTATCCAGAAGCTGTTAAAGTGAAAGTGGCACTAGATAATGGAGATATTGTCGGCCTATCAGCGGAAGAATATTTAAAATCATTACAAACTAGAAAAATTGAAAAACCAGTTCTTTCAGTTGAGCAAGCACGCAGCAAGGTAAATCCAAACTTTAAAGTAATGGAGGATCGGCAAGCATTAATTGTTAATGATTTGAATGAGGAGGTACTCTGTTACGAATTCCTTGGAACAATTGGAAATGACACCTACCGAATATTTATTAATGCCACAAACGGCATTGAAGAAGAGGTTGACAAACTGGAAAATGCCGAGGCGATATATGGCGAAGTCCTTTAAGGAAAAGCAGCTGCTTTTCCTTTTTCTATTCCTTATTCATGGTGAAGCATGGAATAAAACAAATCAATCGCCCCAATAATAAGGATATATTGATGTTGGAGTGAATGCTATGAAACGGGTTGAAAGTGTTTTAATCAAAGTGATTATCATCCAATTTATTTTTCTGTTTTTTGCGCAGCTATTTTTTCATCAACTGGATATCCTCCCGCAAATAAAACAATTAACTAAATATGAAGGAGTCAATGAAAATACTTTTACAGAAATTCTCCAAACTTTTCAAGGAAAATAAAGCAGGTCATTCTGCTTTATTTTTTTGAAGTAAAAAAAAGAAGCTTTTCGTTATCTTATGGTAAAATAAAAAGTAGACAACAAAGGAGACAAACATAGTTGTTTTTAGGAGGATTTATGGAAAAGAAATTATCAATCGCAATTGACGGTCCTGCTGCGGCCGGAAAGAGTACAGTAGCAAAAATTGTCGCGGAAAAGCTTTCCTACATCTATATCGATACGGGGGCAATGTACCGGGCATTAACATATAAAGCAGTCGTTAACGAGCTTAATCTGGAAGAGGAAGCTTCTTTATTTGATACATTATTATCAACTGAAATTAAATTATTGCCCTCTGATAATGGTCAATTAGTATTTCTTGATAATAAAGATGTAACAAAAGAGATCCGTTCTTCAAAAGTAACAAATTCTGTTTCGTATGTGGCAAAGCATCCGTTGATTCGCCAAGAAATGGTCAAAAGACAGCAAGCATTTGCCACTGAAGGCGGTGTGGTAATGGATGGCCGTGATATTGGCACGCATGTCCTGCCAAGGGCAGAAGTAAAGATTTTTTTACTCGCCAGCGTTGATGAAAGAGCAGTCCGCCGGCATACTGAAAATGTACAAAAGGGCTTCCCGTCTGACCTAAATAAATTAAAGGAAGAAATTGCACAAAGAGATAAAATCGATTCAGAGAGAGAAACAGCTCCTTTGAAAAAGGCCGATGATGCAGTTGAAATCGATACAACCTCTTTAACCATTCCTGATGTTGTAGAAAAAATAATGGCTCTTGTGCAAGAAAGGATTGGATTAGGGTGACGTTTTACGGGTTTGCAAAATCAGTTGTTTATGGGATTTTTAAACCATGGTACAGAGTTGAGGCAATTGGCGTTGAAAATTTCCCGAAAGAGGGTGGAGTTCTTCTTTGCTCCAATCATATCAATAATTTTGATCCGATAATTGTCGGAATCATGGCACCTCGGCCTGTTCACTATATGGCAAAGGAAGAGATTTTTCGAGTGCCAGTGTTGGGCGGAATCGTTAGAAAATGTAATGCTTTTCCAGTAAAAAGGGGCTTCGGTGACCGTGAGGCGCTTCGGTCTGGATTAAAGATTTTAAAAGAAGGCAATGTTTTCGGACTTTTTCCCGAGGGGACGAGAAGTAAGACCGGGCAATTAGGGAAAGGACTTTCTGGAGCGGGATTTTTCGCATTACGAACAGATGCGTTGGTTGTTCCTTGTGCCGTTATCGGGCCATATAAAGCCTTTCATAAGTTAAGGGTAGTATACGGAAAACCGATAGCAATGGAGGAAATAAGAAAAAATAAGGCATCTGCTGAACAGGTTACTGATTTAATTATGTCTGAAATTGCTAAACTTATAAAAGAGCATCAATAGGTTCTGCTTGACAAAAGAGCCTATTTGTAAGAAGTTATTAAAAAGGGACTTTTTTCGAATATTCTTTTTTTAAATTTGTTTTTATATTTGGTGAAGGCTCTTGGCTTTGACCAAAGCATATATAGATTATATTTAGATGTAAATGTAAATGTAAATGTAAATGGATTAAGGAGGAATACATATGTCGGAAGAGTTAAATCAAGTTGAAGTGGAAAGCTTTGAAATTGGTGACAAAGTAACTGGACAAGTTACTAAAGTAGAAGAGAAACAGGTGCTCGTGGCTGTTCCAGGCAGTAAACTTGATGGAATTATCCCAATTAGCGAGCTTTCAAGCCTGCACATTGAAAAGGCATCAGATGCAGTTCAAGAAGGTGATGAACTGGAACTAGAAGTATTAAAAGTTGAGGAAGAAGCATTGATTCTTTCGAAAAGAAAAGTAGATGCCGAGAAAGCATGGGAGAACTTAGAACAAAAATTCCAAAGCGGAGAGGTTTTTGAAACCGAAGTAAGAGACGTTGTTAAAGGCGGTCTTGTGGTTGATCTTGGTGTTCGCGGTTTTGTCCCTGCCTCCCTTGTTGAATCCTATTTTGTCGAGGATTTCAGCGATTACAAAGGCCGTAATCTTTCCTTTAAAATCGTTGAACTTGATAAAGAAAAGAACCGCTTAATCCTTTCGCATCGAGCAGTTGTGGAAGAAGAAAAAGGGAAACAAAAACAAAATCGTCTTGGTGCTTTACAAGCAGGCCAGGTAATCGAGGGCACAGTGCAGCGAATTACTGATTTTGGAGCATTTGTTGATATTGGCGGCATCGACGGTCTTGTTCATATTTCTCAATTATCTTATGAGCACGTTGATAAGCCATCAGATGTTGTTCAAGAAGGTCAGCAGGTTCAAGTTAAAGTATTAAGTGTAGACCGTGATAATGAAAGAATTTCTTTATCGATAAAGGAAACACTTCCTGGACCTTGGACAAATATTGCTGAAAAAGCACCGAAAGGAAGTATTTTAGAAGGGACTGTGAAACGGTTAGTCTCATACGGTGCCTTTGTTGAGGTTTTCCCTGGTGTTGAAGGTCTTGTTCATATTTCTCAAATTGCTCACAAGCATATTGGAACACCACATGAGGTTCTTAAAGAGGGACAAGAAGTTAAAGTAAAGGTTTTAGATGCTAATGAGAATGATCAACGGTTATCATTAAGCATAAAAGAACTTCTCGAAAAAGAGGTTGAAGAAAATCTTGATTATGAACTTCCTGAAGAATCAAAAGGCTTCCAGCTTGGTGAAGTCATCGGAGACAAATTAAAGAATCTAAGAAAATAATGGTGATTTTACGTGTCTAGATCTGAACGAAAATGGGACCATATCCGTTTTGCTCTTGAAAATGAGCAAAACGCTGCAACAGTTTTCGATGATATAAAATTTCTTCACCAGAGCCTGCCGAATACCAATGTATTCGACGTGCAATTAGATCATTCAATTGGCGGACTTAATTTAAGTTCGCCAATTTTTATCAATGCAATGACAGGCGGCGGCGGTGAAAAAACTTTTCAGATTAACAAGGAGCTTGCAATTGCGGCTAAAAATACAGGGTTAACTATGGCTGTGGGTTCACAGATGTCTGCTCTAAGGGATAAAACTGAAAGGTATACGTATAGGATAGTCCGAAAGGAGAATCCAAATGGTATTATCATCGCAAATATTGGCAGTGAAGCAAAAACGGAGCATGCGAAAGCTGCAATCGATATGATTGAAGCGAATGCCCTGCAAATCCATTTGAATGTTATACAAGAACTAACCATGCCAGAGGGAGATCGGGATTTTTCTGGTGCCTTAAAAAGAATTGAGGCAATTGTCAATGTAGTAGATGTTCCAGTCATCGTCAAAGAAGTCGGTTTTGGGATGACGAGGGAAACAGTTGAAACCCTTTCATCAGTCGGTGTCACTGCGGTTGATGTTGGCGGATCTGGGGGAACAAATTTTGCAGAAATAGAAAATAAGCGTCGTGAAAAATCCTTCTCGTTTTTTAATAATTGGGGCATATCCACTCCCGTCTCAATCATTGAAGCTGCATCCATTTCTAATCAGGTAACGATTATTGGTTCCGGTGGTTTTTCGACTGGATATGACATTGCCAGGGGGTTAGCATTAGGAGCAAATGCGATTGGAATCGCAGGATATTTCTTGCGAATTCTTGTTGAGAAGGGAATAGTCGCCCTTCAGGAAGAAATCGAAGCCCTTCATAAGGAATTAACGATGATTATGGCAGCATTAGGGGCAAACACAATCTCAGATTTACAAAATGCTCCGTTGATCATCTCTGGTGATACATACCATTGGCTGCACCAAAGAGGAATAGATACAAAACGATATAGCCAGCGTTCAATTAAATAAAAGCTCTCGCACCCGCGAGAACTGGGGCTGTCGAAAAACTTTCGATAGCCTTTTATTTCAATCATTTTCTTTAATGATTCACCGCGTTAATTTGTTTTAATATTATTAATATACGGTCTTTCAACAGGTCTGTTGATTTCCGCTCGAGGCGGCTTCGCTTTCCGCGGGCGTGCCGGGGAGCCTCCTCGGCGCTTAAGCGCCTGCGGGGTCTCCCCTGCCCCGTACTCCCGCAGGAGTCTTCGCCGCCTTCCGCTCCAATCAACAGTGCGGTATGAATAAAGACTTCGACCCAACCAATAAATTATAAAAATTAGTGGTGAAATCAATGTTTAAGCCAAAAGAATCTATCGAAAGTGAATTGGAATTTGTGTCTATTAATGAATTAGTTCCAGCACAACACCTTCTTCTCCTTATTGACAATTATATTTCAGGATATCTTTGATGAAATTGTTCTCCAAGCCATGAATCACAAAATGGTTGAAGGAAGTGTTTTATTTACGAATTAAACTCATTTAAAGGAAAACTCCCATAAAAATAAATCGTAAATATTTTGAGGAATCAAATAAACCTATACAACACACTTAGCAAGGTTAGAAAAGGTGTGTTGCAATACTTTAAGTTGATTTGCCTCCCTGTTGATTGGAGCGGAAATCAACAGGCCCAATTGCAGGAGAATCAATAAAATTGGTATTTTGATTCAGACAAAATAAAAAATTGCCGAGAAAATAACCTTTCTCGACAATCTCAGCTCACTCGCAAGTGCTTTTTTGGTCTTAATTATCTTTTTCCGTCATTTAAACCCCGAGCTTCCTCAGGACTTGAAAGCTTGGTTGCACCAGGATAGTGTAATGCTTGGTCCCGGTGGGATTCTACTCTCCTGCTTGCTTTTAATTTTTTCTCTTGGCGATCTCTTCCCATTATCCACACCTCCTCTTTATAAGATGATTCACAGTGGAAATATTATTCAAGGGAGTATGAAAATACATAAAGAATACCAATAATGTGAATAATAGGAGGTGTATAGAATGGAAGGGATTATGTTTTATTGGATATGCTGGGCGTTCTGGATCTATATGACGTTTATCCTACATAAGCAAAACACATATCGTTTAAAAATGTCGATTATCGTTCTAACCGTAATCACTTTATCGAATTATCATTTCAGCGTTGGCAGTTTTGAATTGCATGCGAGTGGAATATTTTTATTAGTTGTTTCTTATGTATTTTACAGTCAAGAAAAACTAGGTGCTATCTTTTATTTTTTTATCTGTTCATTAATTGTGTCAATTGCCTATGTTACGTTCCATTTGTTCGAGATTTTTGATCCAATTTGGGTTATCTTTAAGAAGGAATGGATGATGGGGATATGCTTTGGCTATCTTGCAATTCTCTTGCAAAAAACCTTAAAAGGACGCTTGTTGATTATCGTAAGCGGCACCATGCAAGGGGAGTTTTTATATGCCTATATCTTAAATAAACTTCAATTTTCCTATTCTGTCGGGGCTTTTGCTTATTTAGATGTTTGTTCTTTAATTGCCGCCTTGCTGGTGGGATGGAGCTTACTAGAAAACGCCGGCTCTATTTTCCAAAATCATGTCCATTTTTTTGAAAAAGGGAAACAAAAATCATCTTAAAATCAGTTCATATTATGGTTTCCGTTGCTAGTTAGGAATAACATTGATAAAATAATATAGTTAGGCCCTTCTAAATGACAGAAGGGTTTCTTTACTTGATAAGAACTTTAATGGAATAATGCTAACATAACAATATGTTTGTGTAATATATAAGAGAAAGGATGGCGAGTGTAATGGTTAAACCTGTTATTGCCATTGTAGGACGGCCAAACGTTGGGAAATCAACGATTTTTAATCGAATTGTTGGTGAACGAATTTCCATTGTTGAGGATATTCCAGGAGTAACAAGAGATAGGATTTATAGTTCTGGAGAATGGTTGACGCATGACTTTAATGTAATTGATACGGGTGGAATCGATATTGGTGACGAACCGTTTTTAGAGCAAATTCGTCAACAGGCAGAAGTGGCAATTGATGAAGCAGACGTGATTATCTTCTTAACAAATGGACGAGAAGGGGTAACAGCTGCCGATGAAGAGGTAGCGAAAATTTTATATAAGTCTAAAAAACCGATTGTTTTAGGGGTTAATAAAATTGATAACCCAGAAATGCGTGAACAAATTTATGATTTTTATTCCCTAGGTTTTGGGGAGCCAATCCCTGTTTCAGGATCACACGGGCTCGGCCTTGGTGATTTATTGGACGAGGCAGCCAAACACTTCCCAAAAAACAAGCCCATCGATTATGCTGATGATGTGATTAAGTTTTCCTTGATAGGACGGCCAAATGTCGGGAAGTCTTCCCTTGTTAACGCCATTTTAGGTGAAGATCGTGTCATCGTCAGCGATATTGCCGGCACCACACGTGATGCGGTCGATTCTCCGTATACATATAATGGCGATAAATACGTCATTATCGATACAGCCGGAATTAGGAAAAAAGGAAAAGTGTATGAGAGTACGGAAAAATACAGTGTCCTCCGTGCATTACGAGCAATTGAACGTTCAGATGTCGTTCTAGTTGTCATCAATGCAGAGGAAGGTATCATTGAACAGGACAAGAAGATTGCCGGGTATGCCCATGAAGCGGGCAGGGCAATTGTAATCGTGGTCAATAAATGGGATGCGATTGAAAAAGACGAAAAGACGATGAAAGAATTAGAGCAAAAGATTAGAGAACATTTCTTATTCTTGAGTTATGCTCCAATCGTGTTTTTATCAGCTAAAACAAAAAAACGCATTCATACCCTGCTTCCAATGATCAATTCGGCAAGTGAAAATCATTCTATGCGGGTTGAAACAAGTGTGTTAAATGATGTGATAATGGATGCCGTAGCGATGAACCCGACACCAAGTGACAAAGGCAAACGCTTAAAAATTTACTATGCAACACAGGTGGCGGTCAAACCCCCTGCTTTTGTTGTCTTTGTCAATGAACCTGAATTACTGCATTTCTCTTATGAGCGTTTTCTCGAGAATAGAATTAGAGACGCGTTTGGTTTCGAGGGAACCCCTATCAAAATTTATGCGAGAGAAAGAAAATAAAGATAAGGCGGGTGTAATGTAATGCAGGATAAAAAAACAGCAATTGCCGTGGTAGGCGCGGGTAGCTGGGGTACAGCTCTGGCGATGGTGTTAGCCGATAATTCCCATGAAGTCCGTCTCTGGAGCCATAATGAAGACCAGGTGAAGGAAATCAATGAATTTCATTCAAATAAAAAATATCTCCCTGGAATAGTTCTGCCTGAGTTAATCGTTGGTTACGCTTCATTAAGTGATGCTTTAATGGGTGTGGAAACAGTTATTCTAGCAGTTCCTTCTAAAGCGATACGGGAAGTTCTTGGGAAAATGCGTGCTGTACAAGCTGGACCTGTAATAATTGCACATGTGAGCAAGGGGATTGAACCAGATACACTTTTACGGATTACTGAAATGATTAAAGCAGAAATGCCAAAAGAGCTGTTAAAAGATGTTGTCGTCCTTTCAGGTCCAAGCCATGCGGAAGAAGTTAGCTTGAGGCATCCAACGACAGTAACGGTTACCTCGGAAAATATGGAAGCAGCGGAAAAAGTCCAAGATTTATTTATCAACCATAATTTTCGCGTCTATACCAATTCAGATGTCATCGGGGTTGAAATTGGCGGTGCCTTAAAGAATATTATTGCCCTAGCTGCAGGGATAACGGACGGGCTTGGCTATGGTGATAATGCTAAGGCCGCCTTAATGACCCGAGGATTGGCGGAAATAGCACGTCTAGGCACAAAAATGGGGGCAAATCCATTAACCTTCTCCGGATTAACAGGAATTGGCGACTTAATTGTTACTTGTACAAGTGTCCATTCGCGGAACTGGAGAGCAGGAAATATGCTTGGCAAAGGTAAAACGCTGAACGAGGTCCTTGATAATATGGGAATGGTTGTTGAAGGTGTAAGAACAACAAAAGCCGCTTATCAGCTCGCTGCAAAGTATAATGTAAAGATGCCGATCACCTTTGCACTATATGATGTCTTATTTAATGGGAAAGACGCAAAAGATGCGGTAGATGTGTTAATGGCCCGAGGCAAAACCCATGAAATGGAAGATTTAGTAAATGTTCTTGAAGAAAGAAATATGGAAGATTAAAATATAAAGAAATTAGGCGTTCAAATGATGCGCATTATATCTAGATTGCATACAATGCAACGAAGCATCCTAGTAGTATGACGCTGGAGAACGGGTTATTTAGTCCTCATGGCTGAAGTAAAGAATTCGCCCCTCTTTACTTCAGTTTTTTTTAATTGCTATGATATAATAAATTTTTGGAATAAGGGGGGATTATTTTGACACCTGGTATGTTGAAAATGTGGATTTCGATTGCAGGTATGGGGTTTATGTTTCTTGCGATTATGACCATTTATTTAAGCCGGTATAAGCTGAAAGGAGTACTCCGTATTATCACCGCCATTGTTGCCTATTTATTTATGATTGTGGCTGGAATAACGTTACTTATTGTTTTCTTATATTAAATTACATAAATCTAAAGGTGATTTTATGAAAAGTATGAAGCTTTGCTGTTTCATGATGTTAACAGCTATCTTTTTGTCCGGATGTATGTATCCAAAAGAAGAATTAACACATAATCAAATCCCGTATAAAGATCAAATCCAAGCAGTACAAGCGGCAGTGGATGACTTTCAGAAGGATAATGGCGGCATTTTGCCGATAAAAACTAAGGAAGCGGACACACCGATTTATCAAAAATATCCGATTGAATTTAAAAGAATTACTCCGAAGTATATGGCTGAGCCTCCAGGGAATGCGTTTGAAAGCGGAGGGATATTTCAATACGTTCTTGTTGATGTAGAAACGAATCCAACTGTTAAGTTGTTTGATTTAAGGATGACAGAAACAATTCGTGATATAAATTTAAGGATTAGATCAAAAGGATATCCGCCCTATAAAAAACAAATAGCCAAGAATGTTTATTCGCTTGATTTTAAACAACTTGGCTATGAAAGTCCGCCATACGTTGTCAGCCCATTTACCAATCAAAACCTTTCACTTGTTATTACAGGAAATGCTGAGGTATGTGTGGATTATCGCCCCGACCTTTATCAGGAACTTAAGAATTCGGACAAACAGTTTAAACCTGGTGAGGATATTCGCCCTATTTTAGTGAATGACTCCATGTTTGTACCGGCGTATTCACTGCCTTATACAATAGATGCCTTAACGAAGGAGCCTGTATTCTTAGAAGAATAATTTTGTCATAACCCTTTCCCTATGAAATATATTGTAGGAGAGGGTTTTTTTTATTTTGGCTTTGTTAAAAGTGAATGTTGATTTCCGTTCCAGGCGCTTCGCTTTCCGCGGGGCGGGCGGTGAGCCTCCTCGGCGCTAAAGCGCCTGCGGGGTCTCACCTGTCCCGCTGCTCCCGCAGGAGTCTCGCGCCTTCCACTCCAATCAACATTGTGCTCAAATTCAACAATGTGCTTTAACACAGCCTTTATTTTAATAAGGGGGTAAAAATTTTTAATAAAAGTGTCATAAAAAGATAGGACAACGTCATAAATATATACTGTCCAAAAATATCTAGATGGATGATATTATCCCACTTTAGTCTATGATCGGGAGGGAATCACTTGGAAAAGGTTGATATTTTTAAAGATATTGCCGAAAGAACAGGCGGCGATATTTATTTAGGAGTAGTAGGAGCTGTCCGTACGGGAAAATCAACATTTATTAAAAAATTTATGGAGCTTGTTGTATTACCGAATATAAACAGTGAAGCAGAAAGATCGAGGGCGCAAGATGAGCTGCCGCAAAGTGCTGCCGGGAAAACGATTATGACGACGGAGCCGAAATTTGTCCCCAATCAGGCAGCAACTGTTCATGTTGATGAGGGTTTAAACGTTAATATTAGGCTTGTTGACTGTGTAGGTTATACGGTTCCAGGAGCCAAAGGCTATGAAGACGAAAACGGGCCGAGAATGATTAATACGCCTTGGTATGAGGAACCAATTCCATTTCATGAAGCAGCCGAAATTGGCACCAGAAAAGTGATCCAAGAGCATTCGACCATCGGGGTAGTCGTTACAACTGATGGAACCATTGGAGAAATTCCAAGAAGTAACTATATTGAGGCAGAGGAAAGAGTCATTGACGAGCTAAAGGAAGTGGGTAAACCGTTTATTATGGTCGTTAACAGTGCTCAGCCTTATCATCCGAGCACGGAAACCCTACGATCGAGTTTAGCAGATAAATATGATATCCCTGTTATTGCGATGAGTGTAGAGAGTATGCGCGACAGTGATGTTCTTAATGTCCTTCGTGAAGCACTCTACGAGTTTCCAGTTCTCGAAGTCAATGTAAACCTTCCAAGCTGGGTCATGGTACTAAGGGAAAACCACTGGCTCCGTGAAAGCTATCAGGATGCCGTTAAGGAAACGGTTAAAGATATCAAGAGATTGAGAGATGTTGACCGCGTCGTTCAGCAATTTAGTGACTTTGAATTCATTGAGCGCGCTGGGCTTGCAGGAATTGAAATGGGTACTGGAGTTGCGGAAATTGATTTATTTGCTCCAGATGAATTATATGATGATATTTTGAAAGAAATCGTTGGTATCGAAATAAGAGGAAAAGACCATTTACTTGAATTGATGCAGGATTTTGCTCATGCGAAAGCAGAATATGATCATATTTCAGACGCCTTGAAAATGGTTAAACAGACGGGTTATGGGATTGCTTCGCCAACTCTTTCTGATATGAGCCTTGAAGAACCAGAGATTATTCGTCAAGGACCTCGTTTTGGTGTTAGATTACGAGCGGTAGCACCATCGATTCATATGATAAAAGTGGATGTAGAATCGGAATTCGCACCAATTATCGGTACCGAGAAACAAAGCGAGGAGCTTGTTCGCTATCTGATGCAGGATTTTGAGGACGACCCATTATCGATTTGGAATTCGGATATCTTCGGCCGCAGTTTGAGTTCCATTGTCCGAGAAGGTATTCAAGCAAAGCTTTCCTTAATGCCGGAGAATGCCAGATATAAATTAAAAGAAACATTAGAAAGAATCATAAACGAAGGATCAGGCGGCTTAATTGCCATTATTCTCTAGTTTTGGACTCCCCATCGGAGTCCCTTTTTTTTTAAAACTTCCTACAAATTTGGCAAGAATTAGCCTAATTGTGCAGAATTTCGCTAAACAAAAGAAAAGATTACCATTATTTCATGAAATCTTCTTGATATGCTGAATTTATTGTGATAATCTTTTAACAGAATTACGTTATAGTGTTGGAAACCTTTATTCATAAGGGTTTTTATAAAAAAAATAGATTTAATTCACAAAAGCAGTTCATTTGGATTACTTTAGCAATTAAACCGTGCTATGACGTATAGAAATTAGAAAAATTGTTTAGAAATGTAGATAAGTAATCTTATTTACGAATCTTGATAATTTCTTTGGGAGGAGGTGAATGGCATGAACAAGACAGAACTTATTAATGCAGTTGCTGAAGCAAGCGAGCTTTCAAAAAAGGACGCTACTAAAGCAGTTGATGCTGTTTTTGATGCGATTTTAGATGCTTTAAAAAATGGTGATAAAGTACAATTAATCGGTTTTGGAAACTTTGAAGTACGTGAGCGTGCTGCCCGTAAGGGTCGCAACCCGCAAACAGGCGAGGAAATCGAAATCGCTGCAAGCAAAGTTCCAGCTTTCAAACCAGGTAAGGCGCTTAAAGATGCAGTAAAATAATTACATAAATTTATTGCTTTAAGCGGATTGCTAAAGCAAAAAGGTCATGGCATTGTTCATGGCCTTTTTCCTTTGTTAAAACATCATTTAGGTATTGTTTTTTGCTTGGGCGGAAAACATTGTGCTAATATGTATTTGTCATCTATACTTGACAGATATACCCCTAGGAGGAATTTAGTATGCCAGAAGTGAATCGTGCCCAAATTGAAGAGGCGGTACGTCTAATATTAGAAGCAATCGGTGAAGACCCGAACCGTGAAGGATTACTTGATACACCAAAACGAGTGGCAAAAATGTACGAAGAAGTTTTTAGCGGGTTAAACGAGGATCCAAAGCAGCATTTTGAGACAATATTTAGTGAAGACCACGAAGAGTTAGTCTTGGTTAAAGATATTCCGTTTTATTCGATGTGTGAACATCATCTCGTCCCTTTCTTTGGGAAAGCACATATAGCTTATATTCCGCAAAATGGGCGGGTTACTGGCTTAAGCAAACTCGCAAGAGCCGTAGAAGCCGTTGCCAAGAGACCGCAGCTGCAAGAAAGAATTACTTCAACGATTGCAGATAGCATAATGGAGAAGTTAGATCCCCATGGTGTAATGATAGTGGTCGAAGCAGAACATATGTGCATGACGATGCGCGGCGTTAAAAAGCCTGGCTCAAAAACAGTTACTACTGCTGTTCGCGGGGTGCTTGCAGACGATGCAATTGCCAGGTCAGAAGTGCTTTCGTTAATAAAATATTAGTTCCGATTATTTCAAACAAATGTGGAGTGGATTAAATGGAAAAGCGCAATCAGCAAAATAGTGATTTTGTGGTCATAAAGGCGATTGATGATGGTGTCAATGTTATTGGCTTAACTAGAGGGACCGATACAAAATTTCATCACTCAGAAAAACTTGATAAAGGAGAAGTGCTTATTGCTCAATTTACAGAGCATACTTCAGCAATTAAAATTAGAGGAAATGCAAAAATTCTTACTCAATTTGGTGAAGTAGAAAGTGAAATGAAGAAATAACTAGGTCATTATTTCCTATAGATGGAAATGTAATTATTTTGTGAATTCCTGCCCATAAAATATCTTTTGTGATATAATGGTGTCTGCCTTGCTTATAAGATTTGTGGAAAATGCCCCTTATTTGAATGGCAAGAATTTTACTTTTTAACTTGGGAAATAAGAATACATATAGACATATTACTTTGGGGAAGCAAGGGTGATTAGATTGCCGGACATTCGACAAAAATTCATTAGTATTAGAGAGCAGGTCGAAAAGCAAGTTTTTGACTCTTACCTACTCGAATATATTAAAACTCCAATTATTGACGAAGATAAGCTACTCATCCTTATCTCAATTATGGACCGCCTCGAATTGTCTTTTAACCAAATGCAAAACTATTGCCTTTCAACAATGCTGGTTCAAATTGCCCTTGATACTCATGAACATATTACGAATAAGTCTGAAGTTGAAAAAGAACGGCAGTTAACTGTTCTTGCAGGTGACTATTTTAGCGGCTTGTATTATAAACTTCTAGCAGAATCAAACGATATCGTCGTGATCAAGACCCTTGCCAGTGGGATTAAGGAAGTTAATGAACATAAAATTATTGTCTATCAAAAGCAAACGAGCGGAATTGAAAGCCTGATGACAAGTATAATGCAGATTGAAAGTTCTTTATTTGAAAGGCTCGCTGAATATTTTAAAGTCGATTTATGGAATGAGTTACTTAGCAATTTTCTATTTTTTAAACGGTTGATTACAGAAAGAAAGCAATATATTCATGCGGGGAACTCAATCATTTTTGAGGCGATTAAGAAGAATATTTATCCGAATGTTGAATCGAAATTGGCGGATATATCTAGCGAGCACCGAAATCATTTGTTGATGATTTGTGACAGCTATTTAGATCAATCAAGACATGTCATTGAAAAAGGAATTCAGCAGCTTCCTTATTTGAATGATTATTTAGAGGAAAGAATTTCTTTTCTTTTAAGTCAGCATCAGCCAATTGCAAAAACTTTTGTGGAAGAAGGTTAAACAAAGATGCAGCAATCGAAAGAAGAAAGAGTTCATGATGTTTTTGAAAAAATATCCGATAGCTATGATAAAATGAACTCTGTCATTAGTTTTCAACAGCACATCAAGTGGCGCAAAGACACCATGAAAAGAATGAATGTACAACCTGGTTCAGAAGCACTCGATGTTTGCTGTGGGACGGCTGATTGGACGATTGCGTTAGCAGATGCCGTGGGTCCTTCCGGGAAAGTAACGGGGCTGGATTTTAGCCAGAATATGCTCAATGTGGGGATTGAGAAGGTTAAAGGGTTAGCACTAAACCAGGTTAAATTGGTTCATGGTAATGCGATGGAGCTCCCTTTTGAAGATAACAGTTTTGATTACGTTACCATTGGGTTCGGTTTAAGAAATGTTCCAGATTATCAGCAGGTGTTAAAAGAAATGCATCGCGTTGTAAAACCAGGCGGAATTGCTGTTTGTCTTGAGACTTCGCAGCCTACGTTAATTGGCTATAGACAGCTCTTTTATTTTTATTTCCGCTTTATTATGCCGATGTTTGGTAAATTATTTGCGAAAAGCTATAAGGAATATTCTTGGCTTCAGGAATCTGCACGTGATTTTCCAGGAATGAGAGAGCTTGCGCGCATGTTTGAGCTGGCAGGCTTTGCTCAAGTAAAATACAAATCATATAGTGGCGGTGCAGCCGCGGTTCATATAGGTTATAAGAAATAGTTGATGGAATGTAGACGGGATGAAAAGCAGGGTGAATACAAATGAAATTAAAAATGATGTATTCATTTTTGAATTCGGATATTAATATAATCGAGAAAAAACTAGAAGAGACAATCCAAGCGGATTCTCTTCTTTTGAAACAAGCTTCTATGCATACATTACAAGCCGGAGGAAAAAGAATTCGTCCTGTTTTTGTTTTGCTCGCTGGTAAATTTGGTCGTTATGATATTAATGTAATGAAAAATGTAGCGGTTGCCCTTGAGTTGATCCATATGGCTTCGCTTGTTCATGATGATGTTATCGACGATGCTGACCTGCGCAGGGGGCAGCCGACGGTTAAAGCTAAATGGGATAACAAAATTGCCATGTATACGGGTGACTTTGTTTTTGCCCTTGCCCTTGAGTTGATGACCAACATAGAACGAGTTGAGGCCCATAAAATTTTAGCCGATACAATTGTTGAAGTAACGGTGGGTGAAATTCAGCAAATCAAGGATAAGTATCGCTTTAACCAAAATCTCCGCGATTATCTGCGGAGAATAAAAAGAAAAACGGCCTTACTGATTGCTGCAAGCTGCCAGTTAGGGGCAATTGCTGCTGATGTTGAGGAGGCAATCCACAAGAAACTTTACCGTTTCGGGTATTATGTGGGGATGTCGTTCCAAATAACGGATGATATTTTAGACTTTGTTGCAACGGAAGAAGAACTCGGAAAGCCTGCAGGGAGTGACCTTCTGCAAGGGAATATTACGGCACCAGCCCTATTCGCCTTAGAAAATGCAGCAACCCGTATTGAAATCGAAAAGGTTCATGAGAAGATGGAATCCGCGGATATTCAAAGAATCATTACCCTCATTAAGCAGTCGGGTGCAATTGAAAAATCAGTTGAACTTAGTGATCAATATCTAAATAAAGCTTTAGCTATATTAGAGGAATTACCGGCCAATAAAGCGAAAAAGACTCTCAGAGACATCGCCAAATTCATCGGGAGAAGAAAATATTAATCACCTTGCGAATTGTTCGAAAAAATGATACCATTTTCCATGGATTGTTTTAAGATAACAATCTATATACATAAAGATTTAGGAGTGGAATTCATGGAAAAAACATTTTTAATGGTTAAGCCTGACGGGGTTCAGCGTAATTTAATTGGTGAAGTTGTTGCTCGTTTTGAAAGAAAAGGTTTTCAGCTTGTCGGAGCTAAATTAATGAGTATTCCTAAGGAGCTTGCCGAAGAGCATTATGGTGAACATAAGGAACGTCCGTTTTTCGGTGAATTAGTTGATTTCATTACCTCTGGTCCTGTATTTGCAATGGTATGGCAAGGGGAAAATGTGATTGCAACGGCTCGCCAAATGATGGGGGCTACTAATCCGAAGGATGCGGCACCTGGTACGATTCGCGGTGAATTTGGACTAACAGTTGGTAAGAATGTCATTCACGGTTCTGATTCACCTGTAAGTGCAGAACGTGAAATTGGCTTGTTCTTTAAAGATACTGGGGTTGTTGAGTATTCCAAACTAGTTAACGAATGGATTTATTAATTTACATGGGAAAGACACTTGTATAGTTATTATACAAGTGTCTTTTTTGATATCGATCACAAAATTTTATCTCGCTTTTCTGAATAGTTATGCTAGGTTTATTGTGAATGATATGATATATTGATACATAATTCTTTAATGAGTTGAAGGGGGAAAGAGGATGGGAATGAGATACTTAACAGCAGGTGAATCCCATGGTCCGCAGCTTACAACAATTTTAGAGGGCCTGCCGGCGGGAATGCCGCTCGAAGCTGAGGATATTAACCAGGAGCTTGCCAGACGGCAAAAAGGCTATGGACGCGGGAGGCGAATGCAGATTGAGAAAGATACTGCGGAAATTGTCTCTGGTGTTCGTCATGGCTACACACTTGGATCTCCGATTGCCTTAGTGGTCAAAAACAATGATTGGAAGCATTGGACGAATATAATGGGCATTGAAGCCGTTGAAGCAGGACAAGAGGATGAAATAAAGCGTAAGGTAACCCGTGCAAGGCCAGGACACGCTGATTTAAATGGAGCGATTAAATACGGGCACCGGGATATGCGAAATGTGCTTGAGCGGTCATCTGCACGTGAAACAACTGTTAGAGTGGCTGCTGGTGCTGCTGCGAAGAAACTTTTATCGTTAGTAGGAATCGATATTGTCGCCCACGTCGTTGAAATCGGCGGAGTTAAGGCAAACGTCGACAGCACGATAACAATGCAAGCATTAAAAGAGCAAACGGAAAATTCACCAGTACGGACCGCTGATCAAAATGTCGAGCAAGAAATGATGACAGCGATTGATGAAGCAAAGAAAAATGGTGATTCAATCGGCGGTGTCGTGGAAGTAATTGCCACGGGTATGCCGGCTGGGGTTGGAAGTTATGTTCATTACGATCGTAAATTGGATGGAAAATTAGCGGCTGCTATCATGAGTATAAACGCGTTTAAAGGTGTAGAAATTGGGATTGGTTTTGAAGCAGCAAGGAAGCCTGGAAGCGAAGTTCATGATGAAATCGCCTGGGAAAAAGAAAAAGGGTACTACCGCAAAACAAACCGGCTTGGAGGATTTGAAGGCGGAATGACGACGGGGATGCCGATTGTTGTCCGAGGTGTGATGAAGCCGATTCCGACGTTATATAAACCATTGATGAGTGTGGATATTGAAACAAAAGAGCCTTTTGCTGCCAGCATTGAACGTTCTGATAGCTGTGCCGTACCTGCTGCTGCCGTTGTTGCTGAAAGTGTAGTAGCATGGGAGCTCGCGAACGCGCTCGTTGAGCAATTTTACAGCGACCGCTTTGAAACCTTTGAAGAAGAAATCAAGAGAACTCGTGAATATGCGAGGGAATTTTAATGGATACGATTCACATCCAAACAGAATCAAAAAACTATAATGTTTTTGTCGGAAAAGGTGTGAGGAACGAGCTGGGCACCTTTTTAGCTAACCATTTTCCGGACCTTACCAGAATATTAATTATTACAGATGAAACAGTTGCTAAGCTTCATCTTGAAAAATTACAGCTCGTGCTAAAATCGTGGGAACCGATTATTTACTCAGGACCCAGCGGTGAAAAGACGAAAACTTTTGACGTTTTTTATGATGCACTATCATCCGCCCTTGAAAATCATCTTGACCGTAAATCGGTGATTGTTGCTTTTGGTGGTGGAGCGGTAGGGGATTTGTCAGGCTTCGTTGCCTCTTCCTATATGAGAGGTATCCCCTTTATTCAGGTCCCGACTACTATTTTAGCCCATGACAGTGCTGTTGGCGGGAAAGTCGCCATCAATCACCCGCTTGGGAAAAATATGATTGGGGCTTTTTATCAGCCTGAAGCCGTATTTTACGATTTAGAGTTGTTAACTTCATTGCCTGTACATGAAATCCGTTCCGGATTTGCAGAGGTAATTAAACATGCACTGATTTCTGATTCCAGCTTCTATGAATGGCTGCGAAAAAATGTGGATGACCTTAATTTAATTTCTTTAGATCAACTATCTTATTCGATAATTAAAGGTATAAAGATTAAAAATGAGTTTGTTAGTCAGGATGAAAGAGAGACGGGAATTCGGGCTTACTTAAACTTGGGTCACACACTGGGGCACGCGATTGAATCGGAAATGGGTTATGGGAATATTACTCACGGAGAAGCAGTAATGATTGGGATGATTTTTGCTTTGAAATTAAGTAAAAAGCTACTGGGTCTATCCTTCGATTTAGAAGAATTTATTGAATGGGTAGAACATCTCGGCTATAAAACGAAAGTTCCCAATCATTTATCCTTTGAAAAATTAGTAGCTAAAATGAAACAAGATAAAAAGTCGGTTGGGGATTCGATTCGATTTGTATTGCTAGAGCAATTGGGCCAACCGAAGCTTCAGAAAATATCGGAAACCATTTTATTAAATGAACTTAAACGTTTTTAACAAGGGGGATTTTTCTTATGATCAGAGGGGTGAGGGGAGCAACGACCGTTAATAGTAATACTGAGGAAGCGATTATTCCTGCCACTAAAGAACTTCTGGCAAAATTAATTGAAGCGAATCATATAAAGCCTGATTCAGTTGCATCCGTATTTATCTCAACTACTGAAGATATTGATGCCGCCTTCCCGGCTAAAGTATTGCGGACATTTACGGGCTGGACTTACGTACCGGTCATGTGCATGCGGGAAATGCAGGTTCCTAATTCGTTGAACTTGTGTGTCAGAATTATGATGCATGTAAATACCGATCTCTCCCAAGAAGAAATTATTCATGTTTATTTAAAAGGAGCTAAAGTACTTAGACCAGACTTAGGTAATAGTTTGACATAGTTTTAGTTAACAATTATTGAAGGGGTGGAGAAAATGAGATGGAAAGAGCAATTATTGACACTTACACCGTATCAGCCAGGAAAGTCAATTGATGCGGTCAAAAAACAATTCAATCTGGAGAAAATTGTCAAGCTGGCCTCCAATGAAAACCCGTTTGGCTGTTCACCTGCGGTCGTTGAGGTCCTGCAAACAAACCTTTCAGGGTTGGCTATTTATCCTGACGGCTATGCCACTCACTTAAGAGAGAAGCTTTCTGAATTTTTGAATGTTGATGAGGAAGAACTCATTTTAGGGAATGGTTCAGATAACCTTATTCAAATTATTTCAAGATCGTTGCTCCATCCTAATGCAAGTACGATTATGGCGACTCCATCTTTTTCGCAATACAAACACAACGCCGTAATTGAAGGTGCAGTCGTTAAGGAATTGCCGTTAATCAATGGTGAACATGATTTGGAGGCAATGCTTGCGGCTATAGACGAACAGACTAATGTTATTTGGGTCTGCAGTCCTAATAACCCTACGGGTACATATATTCCGGAAAATAAATTAATTCCGTTTTTAGATAAGGTTCCCCCGCATATCCTTGTCGTTCTTGATGAAGCTTACTATGAATATGTAGTAGCTGAAGATTATTATGATTCGATCGGGTTAACTCGGAAGTATAAAAATTTAATTGTCCTTCGAACCTTTTCGAAAATTTATGGAATGGCTGCCTTAAGAGTCGGCTATGGAGTTGCAAATCGAGCAATCATAAAAGCGCTAGAGCCTGCAAGGGAGCCATTTAATGTTAATTCATTAGGGCAGCTAGGAGCAATTGCGGCAATCAAGGACCAGGAATTTGTCGAAGTTTGTAAGGAGAAAAACAGACAGGGTCTATCACAATTTTATGATTTTTGTGAACAAAACCAATTGGACTATTATCCATCACAAACTAATTTTATTTTAATTGATTTGAATATTGATGGGGATGCGGCTTTTCATTTTTTACAAGAGAAAGGTTATATTGTCCGATCCGGTAAAGCGCTTGGTTTCCCAACTGCTGTAAGAATTACCGTTGGATCATCTGAACAAAATGAAGGTGTACTACAAGCATTAAGCGAATTTCTTGATAAGAATTAATCAGAGAAGCTTTTTAAAAATATCAGAATTTATTTCATTGGACTTTGAGAAGTGTCTAGCTCCAGCGCCCTAGCGGCTAGTGTCCTTCGCGCTCCGCCCTACGATAAGTCAACATCTGAACGCTTGCGCTCACCGTGTTTCCTTTATCTCAGTTGGAGCGCTCCAGGCCATACGCCGCTGAACAGGGCGCTTGCGCTTTTCTTATATTGGGGGAATATTCATTGAATGGCCGTGTTTTTGTAATTGGCTTAGGATTAATCGGCGGTTCCTTAGCATTATGTATCAAGAAGGAACATAACGAAGCTGTGATAGTTGGATTTGATATTAATAAAGAACAGTCTAGACTGGCAAAAATGCTTGGTGTCATTGATGAAATAGCGGAAACCATTGAGGATGGAGCAATCCATGCCAATTTAATCATTATTGCTGCACCTGTTAACGACACCAAAGAGATTCTCCAGATGCTGGCTAAATTGCCGCTTCATCCAGACGTAATTATAACTGATACAGGCAGTACTAAAGGGAAAATTGTTGAAAGCACCACCAGCTTGAAGGAGCGGGGAATCACTTTTATTGGCGGTCACCCAATGGCTGGTTCGCATAAAAGTGGGGTTTCAGCTGCAAAAGAAATATTATTTGAAAATGCATTTTATTTGTTAACTCCAGATGAGCAGATTGAGGCAGCAAAAGTAGAACAATTAAAAGGCTGGTTACTTGGGACAAAGGCAAAGTTTTTGACAATTACGCCTGAAAATCATGACTATCTTACAGGGATTGTCAGCCATTTTCCGCATATAATTGCTGCCTCCATCGTTCGTCAGACAGAAAAACTTTCAGAAGCAGAAAGTCTCATCCCACGCCTGGCTGCCGGGGGATTTAGGGATATTACGCGGATTGCCTCAAGCAGTCCAGAAATGTGGAAGGATATCTTGCTGCACAACCGTGAGATATTAATCAAGCTGCTAAATCAATGGCAGGAGGAAATGAATGGTGTTAAAATCCTGCTTGAAAATGAAAATAGTGCAGCTATCTTCCAATATTTCAACCAGGCAAAACAATTTCGCGACGGGCTGCCAATGAAAGAAAAAGGAGCAATTCCTGCCTTTTATGATTTGTATGTCGATGTACCTGATTACCCGGGAGTGATTTCGGAAATTACCGGGTATTTAGCGAAAGAAAAGATTAGCATAACAAACATTCGCATCCTTGAAACAAGAGAGGATATCAATGGAGTTTTAGTCATTAGTTTTCAAACGGAAGAGGACAGGTATAAAGCAGAACGTTGTATTGAAACCTATTCCAACTATCAAACATCAATCGGTTCATAATCTAAGATTAAAAAAGGTGATTTATATGGCGTCATTAACACTGAAAACGAACGCAGAAAGATTATTTGGCGAAATAAACATTCCTGGAGATAAATCAATTTCGCACAGGTCCGTCATGTTTGGTTCCATTGCGTATGGTGAAACACGGGTAACTAATTTTCTTCCCGGAGATGATTGTTATAGTACGATCTCATGTTTTCGAAAACTCGGGGTTGCCATCGAAGAAAACGACAATGAGCTTCGTATATTTGGTAATGGTTTTGAGGGATTAACAGAACCTGATGAAGTTTTAGATGTTGGCAATTCGGGAACAACCATTCGTTTATTAATGGGGATACTTGCGGGAAGACCATTTTTCTCCACACTTGTTGGCGATGATTCAATTGGAAAAAGACCAATGACCAGAGTCACGGTCCCATTAACAAATATGGGTGCCAAAATTGATGGAAGAAAAAACGGTGCCTATACGCCCGTTTCTCTCCGTGGAAAGCAATTAACACCGATTCACTACAAACTGCCGGTTGCAAGTGCCCAGGTAAAGTCCGCGATTCTCCTAGCGGGACTGCAGGCAGATGGAGTTAGTACCATCATCGAGCCAGCTGAAACCCGGGATCATACGGAAAGAATGATTCGTAAATTCGGCGGTGAAATCACAAAGGATAACCAATTGATTACGGTTAAAGGCGGACAAAAGCTGCATGCTGCTACGATCCATGTACCTGGTGACATTTCCTCAGCTGCATTTTTTCTTGTCGCCGGTGCCGTTATTCCTAACAGTGAAATTGTCTTGAAAAATGTGGGCTTAAATCCTACCCGAACAGGAATTATTGAGGTCATGAAGAAAATGGGTGCTGATTTACAAATTGTTCAAAAGGATGAGAACGGATTTGAACCATTTGGTGACCTCATTATTAAAACCTCCGCACTAAAGGGAACAATTGTGGAAGGAGATTTAATTCCAAAACTAATTGATGAGATCCCAATCATAGCCTTACTGGCAACCCAAGCTGAAGGAAAGACGATCATTAAAGATGCGGAAGAATTAAAGGTAAAAGAAACAAATCGAATCGATACTGTTGTCCAAGAACTAAAAAAATTAGGGGCTGCGATAGAGGCAACAGCTGATGGAATGATTATCCACGGAAAAACTAAACTTTCAGGTGGAACTGTCTCAAGCCACGGCGACCATCGGATTGGAATGATGCTCGCAATTGCAGCCCTTCTAAGTAACGAAGAGGTCATTCTCGAGAATCCTGAAGCAATTTCCGTTTCCTACCCGAATTTTTTTAATCATATTAATAGCCTTTTACAGTAAAAGCTGCCATCATTGCGGCTTTTCTTTTTTGGTGTAGGACAAAGTCATAGTTTTGAAATTTTCAGCATAGCTTGTCTTAAAGAAGAAAAGCGGAAGCGCCTTGCCCAGGGGCGATAAGCATAAGACAGGCCGCCGGGAAGGTTGCTCTTTAACCTTCTCGACGGAATGGCTTATGACTCGAGCCCCTAGGCGCTGCAGCTGGACAGAAGATAAGCGGGTGGTGAGACGATGTATATCATTGAAAATGCCAACATTCTTAAAGACAGGCAATTAACTACATGTTCGCTGTTGATTTCAGATAATCGAATAACGAAGATTCAACCTTGTTTTAATCATTATCGGGTGATGAAAATGAATGTTGACCCTTATATTATGACCCCGTCTTTTGTGCTTTTTAATTCCAAAATTCCGTATAAAGAATCTTTTCAAGCATTGAAAAATTATCTAATTGACCACTTTTTGCTAAAAGGATGTACAACCATGCTTACATATGTTGATGTTTCCTACGAAAATGAATTAACTGAAAAATTCAAGGAAATGAAAACAGCGCTGGTGGGTAGTCCTGTTGACTTTATCATCGGGATCAGAATCCCAGTCCGCCTAATTACTCCAAGCCTAATGAGAATGTGTAAGAAAGAAAAAATTCCGGCCATTTTTGTTGAAGTAGAGGAGCCGGGTCAATTGGAAAATGTGCCATGGGGATGGATCAGGGAAGCGATATTCCCGTTCAACAGTCCCTTGATTCCAAAAATTTCTTCTTCGCAGAAGAAGGAAGAGAGGGCCGTTTTGTCGAAATGGAAAGGTATCATGGTAAAAGAAAAAATTCCTTCAATTTATGAAGAAATAGAAGAAAATCAGCCATTATGTACCGCTATACTAAATAAAATAGGTTTATATCCGCAAAGAGCAAGTCTAATGCACGGCACTGAATTAAGCTATAACTTATATTTAAAGGGACGAGAAATCAATAATGTTGATGAAGTCAATTTATTTCATTATCATGGTGATAGACTTGTAGTTACAGTTCACAAAGGAAAGATTGTTCGGACAGGGGCTAAGGTTTTATTTAAGCCAGGATATGGAGAACATGTAAAGGTGCAAACCCCATCGTATTTTTCTTTGTAATTTAAGGGGGAAAAGAGGTAAAGCCATTGGAGAGAGTAAATAAAATTATTAACATGATAGAGCAGGGCCAACATAATGACGCCTTAAATGAATATAATCTTATATTAAAAAGCGGTCTGCCCGAGGAAAAATTTCTCTTGGGGGAAGAATTGTACCAGTATGGATTTTTAGATGAAGCAAAGAAATTAATTGAAAACCTATTGGAAATTTACCCTGAAGAAGGCGAACTTCTTGTTCTGCTAGGTGAAATATTGGTGGAAGCCGGAGAAGAGGAAGATGCAATTCTTGTTCTAGAAAAAATTTCAGAACAAGATACTAATTATGCACAGTCATTATTACTGTTAGCAGACCTTTATCAACTCCAAGGACTATATGAAGTGTGTGAAGGAAAATTATTGAAGGCAAAACAAATACTGCCAAATGAAGTCATTATTGATTTCGCTTTAGGGGAGCTTTATGGAGAACTTGGCGAAATTGCCAAGGCGATGAACGCCTATGAAACGGTTTTAAAAGAAGAAAACGAAATGGCCGGCATTAATATCCATGGACGGATGGCAGACCTATTAAGCGGATCAGGGTCTTTTGAGGAGGCTCTGGCTTATTATGATAAGGCGCTCGATGGAAAATTAGAGATAAACACATTATTCGGCTCCGCATTTACAGCGCTACAGGCAGGCTATAATCGAACTGCCATTGAAAAGTTCAATGAATTAAAAGCCCTTGATCCAGAATACCATTCACTCTATTTACATCTTGCAATCGGATACGAACGGGAAGAAGAACTTGAAAATAGTTTACTCGCGATTCAAGAAGGAATAAAACAGGATGAATTTAATAAAGAATTATTTTTCTATGGCGGGAAAACAGCACTAAAGCTCGGAAAAGACGCAGATGCTGAGCAATACTTCCGGGAGGCACTTGCATTAGATCCTGGATTCACAGAAGCTGCGCTTATGTTAAATAAGCTCTTTTTCCAACAGGAAAGATATGAAGATGTCCTCGAGTTAGTTTCTCAGCTAGACATTATTGAAGATGAGGAGCCCCAGCTTTTATGGGATTCCGCACTTAGCTTTCAAAAATTAGAGAAATACTCCTACGCATTAGACAAATATGAAAGTGCATATACTTTTTTTAAGAATAATGAAGCATTTTTGCTTGATTACGGATATTTTCTAATTGAGGAAGGAAAAACCGACCGAGCCGCCGAAATTTTTAAACAGCTGCTAATTGAGGATCCAACAAATGTTGAATTTATAGAAATACTTGATCGTCTTACCGATGTGAAGGATTAAAAAAGCTGATTATGCAGAGGAGGGAAACTATCATGGCAACCCCTGTTTCTGTCAACGAGAAGAAGGACTTTATTCGCTGGTTTTTAAATCATTATCAATTAAAAAGAAGAGAATGTGTTTGGATCCTCAACTATTTAATGAGCCACGATCAACTAATGGAAAAGGTTCATTTTGTTGAGCAAGCACAGTATTGTCCGCGAGGTTTGATTATGTCTACACATTGTGTGGATAAAGTGCCATTTCGTTTTTATAAAGAAAATGTGATGACAACGGATGCTGAAAAATCATTCCATGATATTCGGCTTAATCGAGACGAGGATATATTTATTCAGTTAAACTTCCATGCTTCAAATCAGGCACATCAATATGCAGCGGTGCTTGAGGAAAATCCCTTTGTTCCAAAACATCTGCAAGTGAATGAAAAAGATGGAATCATTGCAGAACAATTGTTACAGCATAGTATTGAACGCTTTCAACGTGAAAAACTGCTGCAATTAATTGATGAGGCACTTGATAACCAAGATCGTAAGGCGTTTCGGATGCTAACAGAAAAATTAAATAAGCTAACAACGGCTGAAACAAAAGGAAGTTTGCGATAAGCAACCTTTCTTTTGTTTTTTTAATATTTATCATTTTCTTTTAATGTTTAAGGAGATAATGATATTATAGGAATAGTGAAACAAAAGGCAGGTGGAAAAAATGAAATGGATACCACAAGATATTGAAACTTATTTAAATGCCAAGGAGTATGTGGATACTGCTATTATTCCCATCTATTCAATTTCGTTTGAGGGTGAAATGAAGCAGTCAGCCTCGGCTTCAGAATTTATCTCGCTGTTAACAAACCAAATAGAAAGGCAGTTTACAGGAAGGTTATTATTATTTCCTCCATTTACATATTTAAAAAATGAAAATAGCGAAAAAGTATTGAATGATTTGCTGACTTGGGAGGAAAATATCATAAAAGGTGATTTTAAACACATATATTACATAACATCCGATATTGAATGGAAAGCACATGAGGAAAAATTAGGCGGGTCATTAATTTGGCTTCCATCACTTCTGCTGGAGCAGATGTCAGAATCTCAAAAGGTGGAAATGATTAATAGCCAAGTAAAACAGCTTTTAAGTCTTTTTACCCAAAAATGGCAGGGATAAGGGAAAAACTATTTAGATTATATGTTTTTAAAATAGTATGATATTGACCTTGCCTGTAGATTGATATATCATTGTTATGTCCTAGTTTTATATGTGTTTAATAATTGTCCGCTGGACTTAACTTCGTGAATAGAGGGGGGGATAAACATGAGTAAAGAGCGCGTTTCAAGACGTCAATTTTTAAGCTACACATTAACTGGTGTAGGCGGCTTTATGGCGGCTGGTATGTTAATGCCAATGGTACGATTTGCAGTGGATCCTGTATTAAAAGCTGAAGCTGGCGGGGATTATATTGCTACAAAGCAGAAGGTTTCTGAGTTAACTTCTGATCCGGTTCGGGTTGACTTTACCTTCAAACAAAAGGATGCCTGGTATGAGTCAGATGTAACCAATACTGCATGGGTTTATCGTGATGATAAGACAAATAAAATTGTAGCGCTATCACCTGTATGTAAACATTTAGGCTGTACAGTTAACTGGAATACTGATAAGGAACATCCAGGTCAATTCTTCTGTCCATGTCACTATGGCAGATATGAGAAAAATGGTAAAAATATTGCTGGTACACCACCATTGGCACCGCTTGATGTGTATCCATACAAGGAAAAAGACGGTTTCCTTTATTTAGGTAAAGCTAAACCACGGAAGGAGGCGTAATCATTGTTAAACAAAATTTACGACTGGGTCGATGAACGTTTAGATATTACGCCTTTGTGGCGCGATATTGCAGACCATGAAGTACCTGAGCATGTTAACCCGGCGCATCACTTTTCAGCGTTTGTTTACTGCTTTGGCGGTCTGACATTCTTCGTAACAGTCATTCAAATTCTTTCCGGTATGTTCTTAACTATGTACTATGTACCGGATATTAAAAACGCATGGGAATCTGTTTATTATCTGCAAAATGAAGTGGCTTTTGGTCAAATTGTACGTGGAATGCATCACTGGGGTGCAAGTTTAGTGCTTGTTATGATGTTTTTACATACATTGCGTGTCTTCTTCCAGGGTGCTTATAAAAAGCCTCGTGAGTTGAACTGGATTGTCGGAGTACTTATTTTCTTCGTCATGCTTGGTTTAGGTTTTACAGGATATTTATTACCTTGGGATATGAAAGCGCTGTTCGCTACAAAAGTTGGTCTGCAAATCGCTGAGGCCACACCGTTCATTGGTTCCTACGTTAAAGTATTATTAGCAGGTCATGAACATATTGTTGGTGCTCAAACATTAACCCGTTTCTTTGCAATCCACGTGTTCTTCCTGCCAGGAGCATTGCTCGGACTTATGGGAGCTCACTTCATTATGATTCGTAAACAAGGTATTTCTGGACCGCTTTAAAATAAAGTTAAAGCTGTAAGTTTTTTCTAATCTCTACGGAAAAAAGGAGGGGGATTGCTCAATGCATCGCGGTAAAGGTATGAAGTTCGTCGGTGACTCACGTGTACCAGCACCTGAATCACGTAAAACGATGCTTCCAAAAGATTACTCAGAATATCCTGGTAAAACAGAGGCATTCTGGCCTAACTTCCTTTTAAAAGAATGGATGATAGGTGCCGTTTTTCTTGTCGGCTATTTATGCTTAACAGTTGCACATCCGGCTCCGCTTGAAAGGATTGCGGATCCGACCGATACAGGTTATATTCCATTACCAGACTGGTATTTCTTGTTCTTATATCAATTGCTGAAATACACATATGCATCTGGCCCATATACTGTTATTGGAGCTATGGTCATTCCAGGACTCGCTTTTGGCGGCTTATTATTAGCACCGTTCCTTGATGTCGGACCGGAACGCCGTCCACTGAAGCGTCCGCTTGCAACATCATTTATGTTGTTGGCAATAGCAGCTACCGTATTTTTAACGTGGCAATCTGTTGCAACACATGACTGGGCAGCAGCTGAACGCCAAGGTAAAATCGTTGCGAAAGTAGATTTTGATAAAACAAGTGATGGCTACAAAATTGCAACTGATAATACGTGTATTACCTGTCATGGTGATAATTTCCAAGGCGGCGCTGGAGCACCAACATTAGTTGGTACTGGCTTATCTGCTGAAGAAATAGCAAAAATTGCTGTAGAAGGTAAAAAAGGTCCAGGCGGTACAATGCCTCCAGGGATTTTTAAAGGTAATGATGAGCAGCTTAAAAAGCTATCTGAATTTATCGCGGAAATTGGTAAAAAATAATTAAATGATGAAAAGCTGACGGGAATCGTCAGCTTTTTTATTGAAATGGGGAGTATTTGTGCGCTTTATTTATCCTCTTTTGGCAAATAGATCCATTCTCGGACTTTTACTCATTGTCAATATAGCCGGAACTGCTTACGGATATTATTGGTATGGGTGGCAGCTCAAAGAAACACCTGCTATTTTTCTTCCTTTTGTTCCCGACAGTCCGACAGCAAGCTTATTTTTTGTTTTTGTCCTGATTGCATTTCTGATGGGGAAAAACTGGCCATTAATCGAAGCACTTGCGATTGTAACCCTTTTTAAATATGGAATTTGGGCAGTTGTGATGAATATCCTTGTTTATTTTGTTTCAGGGGAGCTTGACTGGATTGGCTATATGTTGATTATCTCCCATTTTGCAATGGCTGTCCAAGGAATATTGTATGCACCGTTTTACCGTTTTAAATTGTGGCATTTAATCGTAACAGCAATATGGACGCTGCATAATGATGTAATTGATTATGTATTTTTTATGCTCCCTAGTTATCATATGCTGGATCAGTATATACCGCAAATTGGCTATTTTACTTTCTGGCTTTCAGTTGTTTCGATTGGACTGGCCTATTATTTTTCAATAAGACCGAACCGGTTTAAATTAGAAATAAAATAATCGTGTTTCAATAATTAGTGGTCTAACCTTGTCCACCCTTACATACATTTTATTAGTAATGAAAGGGGGGACAAGGATTGTTGAAAATCAAATGGTTACTTTTATTTGCAATTATTATGATGATGACTCCCATAACCGCAGCCGCGGAACAGCAATCGCCCATGGAGCGGCTGGATGATATTTCTGATGAAGCACTCCAAATGGTAAAGTTTCATCGATATGAAGATGCTAAAAAAATGCTTGATTATTTTTCTGACCAGTTCACGAATATTTCTGGTAATGCAAGGCCATTATCTGTAGATGAAGTAAGAATTGTTAACACCTCGCATGATGAAGCGATGGAAGCAGCGGTTAGCCCTAACATGAAATATGAGGAAAGAATAAATAAATTAACTAAATTCCGGCTTGTTATAGATGCTATCGCGACAAGCCATCAACCCTTATGGACAGAAATGGAAGAACCAATAATGAGTGTCTTTAGCCAAGCAAGGGATGCAGCCATAAATGGCGATACAGCTCAATTTCATGCAAACTTTAATACCTTTCTATCACTATATAACGTCATTTATCCGAGCATGAAGATTGATGTTCCTATCGAAAACATTCAAAGATTGGACGCGCGGATTGATTTTATAAATGAGTATAGCTCACAGATTATTAGAGACCCGAAAAGTCAGCAGGAACTTTATGCTTTAGATACCGACTTAAAAAATCTTTTTGCCAATATGGAAAAAGATGATGCAGATCCTTCACTATGGTGGGTAATCATTTCAACAGGAAGCATTATTATTATGACATTATCCTATGTTGGGTGGCGCAAGTATCAAGGTGACAAAACATGGAAAAAAGACCACTCAAGAGAACATAAGGATTAAGATTAAAAAAGCAATGTCGTTATCGACATTGCTTTTTATTTCCGTAATGGCATTTTGTTTTCATCGTGTGTAAATCCTTCTCCGTGGACATCATGGACAACAGAAATCGAGATAAATGCGTGTGGGTCAACAGAGGTGATCAAATTTTTCAAGCGCATGATTTCGTTTTTGGCGACAACGCAATACAAAACTTCACGCTCGCTTTTCGTATAGGAACCATAACCTCTTAATGCAGTAACCCCACGGTCCATTTCATCCATAATTTTTTTGGCAATTTGTTCATTCATATCTGAAATGACCATTGCCCCCCGAGCAGAATAAGCACCTTCCTGCATAAAATCAATCACCCTTGCACCGACGAAAACAGCAACAAGTGTGTACATTGCTTGTTTATAATTAAGGTATGTGAATAATGAAAGGGCAATAACGCAGGCATCAAAGATAAACATCGTCTTTCCCATGTTCCAGCCTGCATATTTTTGGACAAGTCTTGCAATAATATCGACCCCGCCAGTTGTTCCTCCGAACCGAAAGATAACTCCTAAGCCAATTCCCGTGAAGACACCGGCAAACAAAGCTGCCAAGGTTAAATCGCTTTGCAGCGGCATATCAATCGAGTAACGTTGAAAAATCCATAAAAAAATTGAAACCCCAACTGTTCCTAAAATGGTATATAAGAAGGCGGTCCGTCCTAATAACTTCCAGCCAATAAAAAATAAAGGGATATTAAGAAGCAGGTTTGTATAAGAAGGATCCCAGTTCAATAAGAAATAAAAAATGAGTGTAATTCCTGTGAACCCGCCTTCCGCCAACTTATTCTGCATATTAAAATTAACCAAGCCGAATGACATAATGGCCGCACCTAATAGGATAAACAGAATGTTCTTTAATTTAAGCCCTACTATCATAAACATTCCTCCTCTTCCAAATAATCTCTCCTATGGCGGTATTTATTATAGCCGATTAAAGAGCTAAGAGCAATGAGGAGAGAAAAAGAGATGATAGAAACGAAAATATTTGTAAAACCACCCCAATTTAGCTAACATAAACATGAATAAATAACATTGTTAATGTGATATTTGCAGAAGAAATGAGGTAATGAGAAAATGGCAGTACATAAGACAATGAAAGACCTTCAGGCAGACGTCGATACTTACATAGGCCAATTTAAAGAAGGATATTTTAGTCCTCTTGCAATGCTTGCAAGATTAACAGAAGAATTAGGAGAGTTAGCTAGAGAAGTAAACCATTACTACGGTGAAAAACCGAAGAAAAGCAGTGAAACTGAAAAAGCCATTGAAGAAGAACTTGGTGATCTTCTCTTTGTTCTCATTTGCATGGCCAATGCCTTAAAGGTTGACTTGGAAGATGCCCATGATCATGTCATGGATAAATTTAAAACAAGAGATTCAGATCGTTGGACAAGAATTGAGCAGGAGTGAATTAAAATGAATGAAATTAAAATTATTATTGCCGGTCCGCGTGGCCGAATGGGCTCTGAGGCAGTTCAGCTGGTAACTGCCACAACACATTTTAAACTGACGGCTGTCCTTGATCACAAGTATGATGGCATGATGTTAAGTGATATAGCAGGGTTTCAATCTATTTCAAATGTACCAATCTATACTGATATTGAAAAATGCCTGCAAGAGGTAGAAGCAGACGTATTAATAGATTTAACCACGCCTGAAGTTGGCATGTACCACGCGAAAACAGCACTGGAACACAATGTCCGCCCTGTTGTGGGTACAACGGGCTTTACAAAAGAGGATTTAACTGAATTGGAAGATACCTGCAGTGAAAAAGAATTAGGCTGTATAATTGCGCCAAACTTTGCTATTGGGGCCGTAATGATGATGAAATTTTCACAGCTGGCGGCGAAATATTTTCATGATGTTGAAATTATCGAAATGCACCATGACCAGAAACTAGATGCCCCATCCGGGACCGCGGTAAAAACAGCAGAGATGATATCAGCTGTAAGGGAAACTAAAAAACAGGGTCACACCAATGAAAAAGAAACAATAACAGGTGCTAGAGGGGCGGATTATGATGGCATGCATATTCATTCTGTCCGCTTGCCAGGGCTCATCGCCCATCAGCAGGTTTTATTCGGCTCTGATGGTCAGACATTAACCATTCGTCATGATTCCTATAATCGTGCCTCCTTTATGTCAGGTGTGAAGGTAGCGGTCGAAACGGTAATGAAGCATAATAATTTTGTTTACGGACTAGAAAATATTTTAGACTAGGAGTCAAAATAATGAATATTGCCTTAATTGCCCATGATGAAAAGAAAAATGATCTCGTCCAATTTGTCACAGCCTATCAAGAAATATTTAAGAAACATACTCTGTTTGCTACGGGCACAACCGGCTTACGAATTAATGAAGCTACGGGGTTGTCGATTACCCGCTATCAATCGGGTCCACTTGGTGGTGATCAGCAAATTGGTGCAAAGATTGCCCAAAATCAAATGGATGCGATTTTCTTCTTCCGCGATCCGTTGACAGCTCAGCCTCATGAACCGGATGTGACTGCACTGGTCAGACTGTGTGATGTATATTCCATTCCACTTGCGACCAATATGGGTACGGCCGAATTATTAATTAGAGGTCTAGAACTGGGCTTAATCGATTGGAGAAATATTGTTAAAGAAAATGGTGAGGTAAATGGAAGATAAACCGTTACATATTCTTGCTTTCGGTGCCCATGCTGATGATGTGGAAATCGGCATGGCAGGTACGATAGCGAAACTTGTTTCTGAAGGGAAACGTATCGGTATTTGTGATTTAACGGATGCTGATCTTTCTTCTAATGGAAATGTCACGTTAAGAAAAGCAGAAGCAAGAGATGCAGCTGAAATATTAGGTGTTTGTAAACGGACTTCGCTAGCATTTCCTGATAGAGGTTTATTCTTAAATGATGAATACATAAGGAAGATTGCCGGTATTATTCGAACATATAAACCCCGAGTTGTCTTTGCTCCCTATTTTGAGGACCGCCACCCTGATCATGGGAATTGTGCCCGTCTTGTGGAGGAGGCGGTTTTTTCAGCTGGGATTAAGAAATATCAGACTGAAGAAGGTACAGAGCCGCACCGAGTAGAAAAACTGTATTTTTATATGATTAATGGTTTCCACAAGCCGGATTTTACTACGGATGTCACAATGTTTATCGACAAAAAACTGGAAGCATTAAGTGCATATAAAAGCCAATTTGAACAAACCGACGAAAGCTTCAATACACCGCTCGTCAATGGTTATATTGAAACCATCGAAGCCCGGGAAAGAATGTTTGGAAAATTGGTTGGGGTTACCTATGCAGAAGGCTTTAAAACAAAAGTGCCAATCCTTGTGAAGCGAGATTTGATGGGAGATTGAAAAATGAAGAAACTAAAAATTGGGATTACCTGTTATCCAACAGTGGGCGGATCGGGTGTAATAGCCACAGAGCTTGGGAAAATGCTAGCAGAAAAAGGACATGAGATTCACTTTATTTCTTCAAGCATTCCTTTTAGGCTTAATAAAATGTACCATAATATTTATTACCATCAAGTCGAAGTGAATCAATATTCTGTTTTCCAGTACGCGCCTTATGACATTGCCCTGGCAAGCAAAATGGCGGAAGTAGCAAATCGGGAGAAATTAGATTTGCTCCATGTTCATTACGCCATTCCACACGCGGTATGTGCGATATTAGCGAAGCAAATGAGCCACAGAGATATAAAAATAGTAACGACACTACATGGTACAGACATAACCGTATTAGGGTATGATCCATCATTAACAGATGCAATTAAATTTGGTATCGAAAAATCCGATGTTGTCACTGCTGTCTCCAAGGCATTAGTGGATCAAACCTATGAACTAATCAATCCGGATAAGCAAATTGAAACTGTCTATAATTTTATTGATGAGCGAATCTACCATAAAAGAGATGCTTGTAAACTAAAGGAAGAATTCGCGATTAAAGAAGAAGAGAAAGTGATCATCCATGTCTCAAATTTTCGGGCCGTAAAGCGTGTCCAGGATGTAGTGAAAACCTTTGCGCAAATTTCTGCGACAATGCCGGCAAAATTGTTGTTAGTTGGCGACGGACCTGAAATGACTTTAGTTTGTAAACTGGTAAGGCAGCTCGGGTTAGAGGACCAGGTCCTTTTCCTTGGAAAACAAGAGAATCTTGAGGAATTGTATTCCATCAGTGATTTGATGCTATTACTTTCGGAAAAGGAAAGCTTTGGGCTGGTGGCTTTAGAGGCTATGGCTTGTGGAGTGCCGTGTATTGGGACAAATATTGGTGGAATCCCAGAAGTCATTTTACATGGAGAAACAGGATTTATTTGTGATGTAGGAGACATAGAAAAGATCTCAAATAAAGCAATTGAGCTGTTAAATGATCAACATCTTCATCGGCAGTTTTCCAAGCTATCAGTGGAAACGGTTAAAACAACCTTCAATGCAGCAAAAATTGTTGAACAATATGAACAATTATATTTTAATTTAATGAATTAAGGTGAAGTATGATGATAGAACCTTTTTTATCAGCTAATCCTGTTTTAAGGAAATTAGAGGATGCCGGCTACGAAGCCTATTTCGTTGGCGGTTCCGTTAGGGATTACCTTTTAAAGAGAAGGATTAGCGACGTAGATATTGCTGCATCAGCAACACCTGATGAAGTGAAATCAATTTTTCCGAAAACTGTCGATATTGGAATAGAGCATGGAACAGTGCTTGTATTATTTAACGGCGGATCGTATGAAATTACCACCTTTAGGACCGAAGCGGAGTATCAGGACTTTCGCCGGCCGAAAGAGGTAGCGTTTATCCGTAATCTTCAAGATGACTTAAAGCGCAGGGATTTTACGATGAATGCAATCGCGATGGACCGAAATGGAAAACTAATTGACCCCTTTAATGGACAGACGGCAATTAAAGATAAAGTAATTCAAACTGTTGGTAAGGCAGAGGAACGGTTCGGTGAAGATGCGTTAAGAATGCTGCGGGCAGTTCGGTTTGTAAGCCAGCTTTCTTTTACAATTGAAACTAATACGATAACGGCATTAATCAAGCAAATTGATTTACTTAAGAATATTGCTGTTGAAAGAAAAAAGGCAGAGTTTGAAAAACTTTTAGGCGGCATGAATCGAAATGAAGCCATCAAGGTTTTGCTTAAAACGAATTTATTTCTTTATTTGCCAGGTTTGGCGACTAAGAAAAAGAATTTAAAACAATTGTTAAACTTTCAATGCGATAGTCTAAATAAAAATGAAATGTGGTCCATATTGCTTTTTTGTTTAGATATACAGGAAAAGGAAGTCGAGGCATTTTTAAGAGAGTGGCGGATGGCAATTAAAGACATAAGAGCGATACAACAACTATTACTCTTCCTGGAAAAAAGACTTCAGTATGAATGGTCCGTTTTTGATTTGTATCATGCAGGCCATGACAACATCCTATCCGTTGAAAAGCTGTACTTGGTTATTAACGAAATGAAAGAAACAGATTCAATCAATCATTGGCTAGATTTGTACGACAATCTTCCAATCAAGCATCTTGCTGACATTAAGGTTACGGGGAACGATGTGATGAAATGGCTCAACAAAAGCGGCGGACCCTGGCTGAAGGAGACGCTAGTAGAGATAGAAACTGCGATCGTAGCAGGGAAATTAGAAAATAATAAACAAAAAATTAAGGAGTGGATAATGGCGTGCAGTCCGAATTAAGAAAAGAATTGCTTGATGCCTTTACCAAAGCTGGCGACGTCTATTTATCCGGGCAGCATCTTGCTGAGGTAATTGGCTGCTCAAGAACGGCTGTGTGGAAGCACATTAAGGAATTAAGGAAAGAAGGCTTTGAATTAGAAGCCGTACGAAATAGGGGCTACCGAATTCTAAAAACACCGGAAAAAATAACCGCCGATGAAATCAGACTTGGCTTGACAACGGAATTTATCGGCAGGAATATCCACTATCAGGAAAGTGTTGAATCGACACAAAAGATTGCCCATCAATTCGCTTCTGAGGATGTACCGGAGGGGACTGTAATTATTGCAGAAGAGCAAAGATCCGGAAAAGGCAGAATGAGTAGAAAATGGCATTCACCAAAATATACAGGTATTTGGATGAGTTTAATTCTTAGGCCGAATATCCCGCTGACGAACGCGCCTCAGTTGACACTATTAACAGCTGTAGCTGTTGTTCAGGCGATGGAAGAAATAACAGGACTGCAGCCTGAAATAAAGTGGCCAAATGATATATTATTGCATGGAAAAAAGGTAACTGGGATCTTAACAGAACTGCAGGCTGAAGCGGACAGAATTCATTCGATTATTATTGGAATTGGCATAAACGTCAATCAGCGGAAAGAGGATTTCCCAGATGAGCTTCAGGAAATAGCCAGCTCACTATCAATTGAAAAAGGAGAGACGATTTCCCGGGCAGCGTTAATTAGAAGTGTTTTTAAACATTTTGAAAAACTGTATTTACTCTATTTGAAGCAAGGCTTTTTTCCGATTAAGCTTCTTTGGGAAAGCTATGCCGTCAGTATTGGAAAAGAACTTAAAGCAAGAACGTTAACCAACGTAATTGAAGGAACAGCACTGGGAATCACCGATGAAGGCGTTTTAAAAATAGAGGACCAATCTGGTGTCATCCACCATGTTTATTCTGCTGATATCGAACTTTGAACCCTATCACAAAGCATTATATTCCTTGCAAGAAGCGTGGACATTTTGTATGATAATTTTAGTGGGCAGTATCCTTGGGAACTGCACCGTTTTTCAATAATAATAAAAAAGGTTTCTGCCTAGATCCGTATTACGGACCGGGACAGAGGGATGGAACACGCAAAAGAGTAACGATGATCCTCTGCCTTCAGAAGGATCTTTTTATTTGCTCTTCGAATCCGTTTTATCGCCTCTCCCATAATTAAAGGAGGGAAAAAGATGAAGCAGGCAACAGATTTTTTGAAAATGAAGGACCAGAATGAAAAGATTGTCATGTTAACGGCCTACGATTATCCATCGGCAAAACAAGCAGAACAGGGGGGAGTTGACGTTATTTTAGTTGGCGACTCGCTTGGAATGGTGGTTCTAGGTTACGATTCCACCATCCCGGTAACGGTTGAAGACATGATTCACCATACGAAAGCTGTTAAACGTGGAGCAAAAGATACATTTATTGTCGTAGATATGCCGTTTTTGACCTACCATCTATCAGTTAGAGATACATTAATTAATGCAGGCAGACTCATTCAGGAGACAGGCGCTCACGCTGTAAAACTTGAAGGAGCCGACGAGGTTATTGAAAAAATCTCGGCCCTTACAAAAGCCGGGATTCCTGTTTGTGCCCACCTTGGTTTAACCCCGCAATCAGTTGGCGTTTTGGGTGGCTACAAGGTTCAAGGCAAAGATGCGCATGCTGCGAAAAAGTTAATCGAAGATGCGAAAGAATGTGAGGAAGCAGGTGCCTTTGCTGTTGTCTTGGAATGTGTTCCGAAGCAGCTGGCAGAGGAAGTGGCAAAGTCCATTTCCATACCTGTAATTGGGATTGGCGCTGGTATTAATGTGGATGGGCAGGTGCTTGTCTATCATGATATTTTAGGCTATGGAGTTGAACGAGTGCCGAAGTTTGTCAAACAATACCACTCTGTAAATCCCTTCATGATTGAATCGATTCAAGCCTATGCAGCAGATGTGAAAAATAATCAGTTTCCCGAAGATAAGCATACATTTACGATGAAGGAAGAGGAACTGAAGGTACTTTATGGAGGCAAGGAATGAAGGTTATTACCACCATTAAGGAAATAAAGGAAGAAATCGTAACACAAAAGGGGTTAGGAAAATCGATTGGCTTTGTCCCGACAATGGGATTTCTGCATGAAGGCCATTTAACTCTGATAAAGAAAGCAAGACTGGAAAATGATATTGTCGTCATCAGTATTTTTGTCAATCCTTTACAGTTTGGGCCAACAGAGGATTATGCGGATTATCCCCGCGATTTTGAGCGAGACCATGCCTTAGCTGAAAGTGAGCAGGTGGATTACCTTTTTTACCCTTCAGTGGAAGAAATGTATCCCAATGAACCATCCGTAAGAGTGACGGTTCAAGAACGAACTGATGTTTTATGCGGGAAATCCCGCCCAGGTCATTTTGACGGTGTTGCAACTGTCATCACAAAATTATTTAACATTGTGATGCCGGACAGAGCCTATTTTGGCAAAAAGGATGCACAGCAGGTAGCGGTCATTGAGGGGCTAATTTCTGATTTTAATTTCCCTGTCGAGCTTATTCCCGTCGACATTGTTCGGGAACAGGATGGGCTCGCGAAAAGTTCCCGTAATGTCAATCTCTTACCTGAGGAAAGAATTCAGGCAGCAATGCTTTATAAAAGCTTAGTAGCGGCAAAAAAAGCAATTGATCAAGGTGAACAAAATCCTTCTCGATTAATCGAGTTAATTAGTGGAATTATTACAAGTGAAACCAATGGACAAATTGATTATATCGAAATTTTCTCTTATCCAAGGTTAAAGCCATTGGAAAAAATAGAGGGTTCCATAATTATAGCGCTCGCTGTAAAATTTACTAAGGTTCGCTTAATTGATAATTTCATTATTTATCTAGATTAGACTTGAAAAAGTGACAACAGGGGAGGAATACTTTTGTTTCGTACTATGATGAACGGTAAGATCCATCGAGCAACCGTAACAGAAGCTAATTTAAATTATGTAGGCAGTATTACAATAGATGAGGATATTTTAGACGCTGTTGGCATGATAGCGAATGAAAAAGTTCAAATTGTTAATAATAACAATGGTGCCCGTCTTGAAACCTATATTATTCCCGGCGAGAGAGGCAGCGGTGTTATTTGCCTAAATGGCGCTGCAGCCCGCCTTGTCCAAAAAGGGGATATTGTTATCATCATTTCTTATGCCATTGTACCCGAGGAAAAACTAGCTGCTCACAATCCTAGAGTAGCGATTATGGATGAAAACAATCGCATTAAAGAACTGATCAATAAAGAACCTGCACTCACAGTTATGTAAGTCCCCGATTCCCGGGGATTTTTTTAATTGTACTAGTTTAGTGTGTGCTTGTTTTCTTTTTTTCCTTTTTATGATACCGTTTAATGAACGAAGGTTCGGGGTGTATATTGAATGTCAAATAAATTTGTTGTAATTGATTTAGAAACAACGGGGAACTTGCCGAAAAAGGGCGATAAAATTATTCAATTTGGTGCTGTGGTGATTGAAAATGGAATCATTACAGAAAGATATTCGTCACTAATTAATCCGCAAAAATCGATTCCGGCTTTTATCGAAGAATTGACCGGTATAAATGATGAAATGGTCAAGGATGCCCCCTTGTTTGCTGAAATAACAGAGAAGGTCATCTCTTTGCTGGACGGTGCCTATTTTGTGGCACATAATGTGCTATTTGATTTATCATTTCTTCAAGAGGAACTAATCCAAGCTGGATTAGAAGGATTTTATGGTTCTGTTTTGGATACGGTGGAAATGGCAAGATTTCTGTTTCCTACAGCCGATGGGTACAAGCTAACAGATTTAGCGGAGAAAGAAAATTTGCAGCATGACCGTCCGCATCAGGCTGATAGCGATGCCCAGGTTACCGCCGAATTATTTCTTATTCTGCTAGAACGATTATCATCGCTGCCGCTCGTAACTCTTAGGCAGCTTACACATCTATCAGGAGGGCTAAAAAGCGATTTGCAGCAGATGCTCGGAGAAATAATGGCAAATAAGGATATGAATACGGAAGAATTACCCGATGCTATCGAAATTTATCGAAATTTAGCATTAAAGAAGTTGACTCCTTTAGTGGACAATAAAGAAGCAGACAAGATAGATTTTCAGTACCCTTCCAAAGAGGAAGAGAAAATAGAGGTTGTCAACCAAGGCTTTGAGTTCTTTGAGAAAAGGACAGGCCAATTTAGGATGATGGACACTGTATATCAAGCATTTCAAAATGATAAGCATACTCTAATCGAAGCCGGCACCGGGGTAGGAAAATCGCTTGGATACTTGCTGCCCGCTGCCTGCTTTTCAAAACAAACTAAAGTTCCAATTGTCGTTAGTACACATACGATTCAACTGCAAGAACAACTACTAAAAAAGGAAATTCCGCTTTTAGAAAAAATCCTGCCTTTTAAAATAAACTCGGTACTTCTTAAGGGAAGGAGCCATTATTTAAGTTTAGAAAAGTTTTCGCAGACATTGATGGATGAAAACGATAATTATGATTCGACCTTAACAAAAATGCAAATTCTCGTCTGGCTGACCGAAACAGAAACCGGTGATAAAGATGAATTAAATCTTTCAAGCGGCGGTTTTATTTACTGGAATAAAATCAAAAATGAAGCACCTATTTTTTCACAAAAGGATATGTGGCAGGAAAAAGATTTTTATCAAAAAGCAAAAAGGGATGCACAAGCGGCTGATATTATTATTACTAACCATTCCTTGTTATTAAGTGATATTAAAGGAGAAGGCTCCATCTTGCCTGCCTTTGATTATGTCATCCTTGATGAAGGACATCACCTTGAGAAAGTAGCGAGCCAGTTTTTTGGCCATTCTCTTGATTATCTATCCGCAAGGTTGATGATTGGTCAATTTGGACTATATGAACAAAAACAACTGTTTTATGAAATGGAAGGGCTATTGGCTGCTATCCCCAGACAAAAAGGAAAACTGCTGCATACATTTGAATTGAACCAAATGGTCATCGATCTTACTTATGAAATGGATGAATTTTTTAAACTAATTGCTGTTTATGCAAAAGCGAAGCAGACAAATAAAAAAGGCTTTAATCGGATAAAGGTACGATTTTCTCATGGAGACAGCGGGAAAGAAAGAAATGCACTTGTCCACAGTGCAGAAAGGGTTGCTTTCTTACTGAAAGATTTACATTCGGCAATCATAGACCGACTGGAATCGATTAAAACAGCAAAGGGTACGTTAACAGCAGCAAAAGAGAATAAATTGGAAGAACTCTATATATTCGGAGCTGAACTGGCGGAGTTAAGGAATACGGTTATTAAATGCTTTTTAAAAGAATCCAAGGATGTAAAATGGATTGAAATGGATACCCGCTCACCACAAAATATTACCACCTTTTTGGCACAGCCTGCTTTTGTGGCGGATCAGCTTAAGGAAAAATTTTTTCAAGTAAAAAAAGCTGTTGTCATTACGTCTGCTACGTTAACGGTTAATCATTCTTATAGCTACATCATGAAAGAATTAGGTCTTAATGCTGACGCAACTGTTCAACAATCGATTCCTTCACCCTTCGAGTATAAAAATCAGGTTCAACTTTTCATTCCTGAAGACTTGCCTGCAATAAATTCAGTTTCGTTGGATGAATATGTAATAGCGATAACCGAACATATTATCACAATTGCTGAAGCGACAAAAGGAAGAATGCTGCTCCTGTTTACGGCTTATGACATGCTGAAGAAAACATATGAGCTCATTAAAGAAAGCGGCTTTCTAAATGAATACGTTCTGATTGCCCAAGGAATTACCAGTGGCAGCCGCACGCGACTAACAAGGAATTTTCAGCGCTATGATAAGGCGATATTACTAGGGACAAGCAGCTTTTGGGAAGGTGTTGACATCCCAGGTGAAGATTTATCATGTCTCGTTATCGTCAGACTCCCGTTTAGTTCGCCGGAGGAGCCGCTGACTGAGGCAAAATGCCAGATAATTAGCGAACAAGGTGGAAATGCCTTTTCTGAATACTCCCTTCCAGAAGCGATTCTTCGCTTTAAGCAAGGATTTGGACGCTTGATTCGTACCGAAAAAGATCGTGGTTTAATGATTGTATTTGATCGGCGCATTGTTACGACAAAATACGGGAAAGCCTTTTTGAAATCAATCCCATCTGTCCCTGTGAAAAATGGAACGATTAATGAATTGGTTGAGTTGATACATTCTTGGTTATGATAATATTGGAAATTCATCAAATCCTATAAGTGAATAAATGGGAGGAATGTGTATGAGAATATTGCTAATCTTTATGACTCTATTTGTTACAGGCACTTTTTCCGTACAGGCCGAACCATTTATTTCAACTAAGGTGGAGAACATTGATTTAAATTTAAGAGAAGATGAAGCAGCTGTGTCTTTTTTTGGTCTCACTAATGGGGAATCGATATTGCTTCAAGGTCCAGATGATAAAAATATATTAGTTAATGCCGGGGGAAAGGGAACAAAAGCAGAATTGGAAGCATGGTTAGGTCTTTATGGTGTAAATGAAATCGAAGCCTTAATTCTGACAAACAACGGACAGGAACGTACCTTAAATAACCTCAACCAGCTGATAGAAAAATATAACATAAAAGAAATAATTACAACACCAGACATCTCCAAACAACTGACAGGAAGTTTGGAGCAAGCAAAGCGAATTTCCATTGTATCTTGGGAAACAGGGGCAAAGAAGGAAATTCTTCCACAGATGATGGCTGAAGTCCAATTCAGTGGCAATGAACAAGATGAAGGCATGGATTTGACTCTGCAATTTTTGAAACACACGATTTTTTTGATGAGCTCATTTAGCCAGCAGGCAGAGCAAATCCTCCTAAAGAAAAATCTCAAGGATGTTAATATTTTAAAGCTCCCTAATCACCAAAAGGAAGACTCATTATCCGGAAAATTAATTGAACTGTTGAATCCGCAAATAGCGATCCTTTTTGCAGAAGAAAAGCAAAAGCTTGATCGTCACATCCTGGATGATTTGCATGATACTTGGTCTGAGATTTATGTAACCAAACAACATAGTGCGATAACGATTAAATTTACTAAAACAAATTATGAAGTCATTACCATTCCAACCGTATCGGAAAAATAAGTACAGGCAGAATTTTAAAAAAATCATTTAAATTGGCAGCGAATCACCATCCGTTAAAGTCATATTCCTGTTATAATAATTGAGAAGATTTTAGAAAAAGGAGAATTTGGATGGAAAGTAAAATTGAAGTTATTTCAACAGTCAAAATCCAGTATAGTTCGGATTTATATAAAGTTGTTGATGCCCTTAATCGAAACTTAAAAGATAGGGACCTCATGTTTGGACTGGCCCTTGATAAAGATGATCAAAATAAAGCGATTTTTACCATATATCGTACATAAAGAAGTGATGAAATGAAAAAATGGATTTTATTTATCGTGTTATTCATTGTAATTGTTGTCGGGATTTCGATAAAAGTATATTTTTCTTCCGTAGAACCGCTAAAAGCTGCTGAAAAAAAAGCTGTTGCACTGGCGAATGAAAAGACTGCATTAAGCAAAGTGGTAGATTTTCATATTTATAGCGGCTTAGAAACAGTTGATGTAATTGAAGGCAAAGATAAAAAAGGCGAAAAAATTATCATTTGGATTCCAGAAAAGAGTAAGAAACTGGTTGTAAAAAAAGCAAGCGATGGTCTAACTAAAGAGGAAGCCATTCAAAAATTATTAGAAGAAAAAAACCCTAAAAAAATTATCTCAGTCCGGTTGGGAATGGAAAAAAATATCCCATTATGGGAAATTTATTACCGTTCTGAAAATAATTTAATAAATTATTATTATATTGACTTTGAAACTGGTGAGTGGCTGAAAAAGATTGAGAACCTATAGCTTCACTGGAGACGGGAGGAAGAGAAATGGAAATAGAATTAGCAAATAGGGTACTGGCATTAACACCTTCATCAACATTAGCGATTACCGCTAAAGCAAAGGAATTAAAGGAACAGGGAGTAGATGTCATTGGTTTAGGTGCCGGGGAGCCTGACTTTAATACACCTAGCCATATTTTAGATGCAGCCTATCGTTCAATGAATGAGGGGCATACAAAGTACACTCCTTCCGCAGGATTGCCTGCCCTTAAAAAAGCGATCATCAAGAAGTTTGAAAACGATCAAGGCTTAAGCTATAAACCGAATGAAATCATTGTTGGAAACGGGGCAAAGCATGCGCTATATACCTTGTTTCAGGTGCTTTTAAACGATGGTGATGAGGTTATTATTCCTGCTCCTTATTGGGTAAGCTACCCTGAACAAGTTAAATTAGCAGGCGGTGTTCCGGTTTATATTGAGGGGCTTGAACAAAATCAATTTAAGATAACACCTGAACAATTACTAAAGGCAATTACGAAAAAGACTAAAGCGGTTATTATCAACTCTCCTAGTAATCCAACAGGTGTTTTGTATACAGCGGAAGAACTGTTGGAATTAGGCAAAATCTGTTTAGAGGAAAACATTTTAATCGTCTCTGATGAAATTTATGAAAAGCTTATTTACGGAGGAGCTCTGCATGTTTCAATTGCTCAACTTTCTCCTGAGCTTAAAGAGCAAACGATTATTATTAACGGTGTATCCAAGTCACATTCCATGACTGGCTGGCGAATTGGCTATGCTGCCGGCAATAATCAAGTGATAGAAGCAATGACAAACTTAGCAAGTCATAGTACTTCAAATCCTACAACGACCGCTCAATATGCGGCAATCGCTGCCTACAATGGCCCGCAAGAGACTGTTCGGGAAATGCGTTTGGCATTTGAAGAAAGATTAGCGATAATCTATGATAAATTAGTGGCTATACCTGGCTTTACTTGTGTAAAGCCCCAAGGAGCTTTTTATCTTTATCCAAATGTTAGGGTTGCCGCCGAAATGACTGGATTTCAAAATGTCGATGATTTTGCCGAGGCATTACTTGTAGAAGCGAAAGTAGCTGTCATCCCCGGGTCTGGCTTCGGCACACCTGATAATATTCGCTTATCGTATGCGACTTCATTAGAGCAATTAGAAACAGCTGTTTCCAGAATACACCAGTTTGTAGCGGCAAAAGTTGAGATATAATCTTCTCTAGAGAATGAACAAAAAGTCTGCAATTAGCAGGCTTTTTGCTTGTCCAGCTTCAGCTCCTGACCAAGGTGCTTCCGCTTTTCTATTTTCCTTACCAAATATGGATACCCAATTTCCTTACTCGGATTGTTTGTTCATGGTATACTTATCAGGAGGTGTCCTAAAATGAAATCAAACATATTATCATGGATCCAAGAAGGTAATATTACAGTACCTGCTTTATTATTTTCAGAGTATCGTAAACTTAATTTGAACGAAATTGAACTTGTTCTTTTATTAAATATTCTTACCTTTTTAGAAAAGGGGCATGAATTTCCTACTCCAGAAGAACTTTCAGCAAGGATGACGATTTCTGTGTCAGACTGTAACGAAATGCTTAGAAGGCTGATTCAAAGGGGTTTTATTGAAATCACCGATGAATATTCGAATGAAGGCATTCGTTTTGAGAAATATTCGGTTAAACCTTTGTGGGAAAAACTTGTCGACCAGTTCCTAATAAACAACAAAACAAATAAAGAAATGGATAAGAAAGCTGAAGAGACCGATCTATATACTTGTTTTGAGAAGGAATTTGGGCGTCCGTTATCTCCCTTTGAATGTGAATCCCTTGGGATGTGGATGGATGACGATCATCATGACCCTATCATTATTAAAGCGGCGCTTAGGGAAGCAGTAATGTCCGGAAAATTAAATTTTCGTTATATTGATAGAATTCTTTTTGAATGGAAGAAAAATGGAATTAGAACGATTGAACAGGCGAAAAGCCATGGACAAAAATTTCGTCAAAAACAAACACAAAAGATGATTCCAAAAGTTGAAGCCCAGCAGCCTTCTGTCCCTTTTTATAATTGGCTCGAACAATAATCATCATAAGCGAGGGGGACCCTCTCGTTTTTATTTTGCGAAGGGGTAATATCATGCTTAAAAATACTGAAATCCGTTATTGTTTAGATCAAATGAGTGAAATGTTTCCTGAAGCCCATTGTGAATTAAACCATACTAATCCATTTGAACTTATTATTGCAGTCTCCTTATCAGCACAATGCACGGATAAGCTGGTCAATAAGGTAACAAAGGATTTGTTTCAAAAATACAAAACACCCGGAGATTATTTACAGGTTTCAATTGAAGAATTGCAAAGTGATATTCGTTCGATCGGTCTTTACCGAAATAAAGCTAAAAATATTCAAAGCCTGTGCCGGATGGTTCTAGATGAGTATGGCGGCGAAATCCCGATGGATCGTGATGAATTGACCAAGCTGCCGGGTGTGGGCAGGAAAACTGCAAATGTGGTCGTCTCGGTTGCTTTTAACATCCCGGCAATTGCAGTCGATACCCATGTTGAAAGGGTGAGTAAGCGTCTGGGGATTTGCCGCTGGAAGGATTCAGTGTTGGAGGTAGAAAAGACTCTAATGAGGAAAATTCCGGCTGAGGAGTGGTCTGTGACCCATCACCGGTTAATTTTCTTTGGCAGGTATCATTGTAAGGCTCAAAATCCCCAATGCCCAAGCTGCCCATTGTTAGAGCTGTGCAGAGAAGGGAAGAAACGAATGAAAGCGAAGGCTGTCATTAATGGTTAATCAAGAGATGGAAGTATCTGAGTTACTAGCGGAATGGAGTACTCTGAAGGAACAGCTAGAAACAATATTCCATGAACGAAACCGGGAAAACAGCCAGGAATTGATGGAGCATGGAATTCAATTATTTGTTCGATTTTTATTTTTATCAAACAGTCTGCACCTGTCCTTTGATGGTAGGATTTCTTTTAGCCAATTAGAAATTAAGCCCGTTAATATTGAAGAAAGATTAGCGTTTATTAAGTCACGTCCAAGCTTATATCATTCATTTCGGCAGTTGTCGGAACTGATGGTTGAACAAGAAAAACTTTTTGTAAAACATAGTGCAATGAAAAAATCGTCCAGGCCAATGGCCTAGACGATTTTTTTTACTTTAGCCTGTGTTAAAAGTGAATGTTGATTTCCGTTCCAGGCGCTTCGCTTTCCGCGGGGCGGGCGGTGAGCCTCCTCGGCGCTAAAGCGCCTGCGGGGTCTCACCTGTCCCGCTGCTCCCGCAGGAGTCTCGCGCCTTCCACTCCAATCAACATTGTGCTCAATTTCAACAATTTGCTTTAACATAGCCTTACTTTAAGATTCACGGGATCCTGATCCTTGGCCTCCTGTTGGGTTTCCAGGGGGAGTAACAGGAGGGATGGTCTCGCCGGGATTACCCTGGTTCCCGCCATTTCCTTTGCCTTTATCCTTATCCTTATCCTTATCCTTGTCTTTATCCTTGCCGTTATCATTCCCATTATCATTCCCTTGGTCATTCCCCTGACCATTGATATTGCCATTATCATTACCGTTACCATTCTCTTGATTATTCTCATCAGCTGGTTTTGGTATATCAATTGCAGTGGTAGCAGGGTCGCTCTTTTTATTGCCGCGAATTGCGACAATTGTAAAGGAATACTTAGTTCCTGGTACTACATCAGGCACGGTTAAAGTATTACCTGTTACAGGGAAATGTTTTGGACCGGCCCCGTTATCGACGGTTACATCGAAGGTTACATTTTCGTCACCCTTTTTGTAATCCCAGGACAAGGTAATTTCATTTTTGCCTTCGTCATATTTCGCTGTAGCATTGACCGGAGACTCCAGTTTGTTATATTTCTCCGATACTTTTTTAGGCGAATGTCCTTTGACAGCATATTCGGTTATTACTTCACCAGCGGGTGTGAACCCCCCGGCAAGCACTGGCGGCATCGAGCCTTTTTCAATTCTGACCTTTTCCACACTATTAGGCATAGTGAAATCAGGCGTGTCTGTATCCTTTGAAACGTAGGCCATTACATTTTTAAATAGTAATTGGGCGATGCTACGGCCTTCAACCGTTGAAATTGGCGTTGTCCTGTCCTTATATCCGGTCCAAACAGCGGCAGTATAATTGGTTGTAAAGCCAGTAAACCAGGCGTCAGGGACAGAAGAGCTGGACTTGATATTATATTTTTCCATATCTTCAGCGGTATAGTTTGTTGTCCCCGTTTTACCGGCAATCGGAAGGCCGGGTACTTTAGCTTTTGTTCCTGTCCCGGGAGAGACGAGAACGCTTTTTAGCATATCGCTAACCATGAATGCGGTTGAATCTTTCATGACCACCTTCGGTTCCGGTGCAGTGCTTATCTCAGTTCCATCGCGCAGTTTTATTTTCGTAACTGCATGCGGCTTAGTGTATATGCCCTTATTACCAAAAGCACTGTAAGCCCCGGCCATTTGAAGCGGTGAAACACCCGTTTCAAAGCCGCCAATGGCGTATGCTTCAGAAATTTCTTTTAAAGGAATACCGAGATTGTTTGCAAAATCTTTTGCTTTATCTAAACCGACCTGCTGAAGTGCTTGGACGGCAGGTGTATTCCGCGATAATTGTAGAGCGGTTCTAATCGTCATTGGCCCCATATATGTTTGGTTCCAGTTTCCAAACTTTTTCCCGTTGGAATAGGTCATTGGTTTATCCTCAATCATTTCATAGGTTCCCCAATTTAAGTATTCAATTGCTGGGCCGTAATCAAGCACGGGTTTAATGGTAGATCCTGGCTGACGCCTAGTATCAGTCGCATAATTAAATCCGCGTTTTACCTGTTGGTTTCTGCCCCCGCCAAGTGCGCGGATTTCGCCCGTCTTCGTATCAAGAAGCGAAATTCCAGCCTGGAATTCCTCATCAGGATAATTAATAATATCATTTGTGTTAAGCATATTATAAACATATTTTTGTGCATTTTGGTCTAATGTCGTATAAATCGTTAACCCATCTGTAAAAATATCAAGGTCAGTATTTTCCTTCACTTCGTCAATAACAGCATCGACAAAAGAATCGAAAGGCTTTTCGTCCACGGTACGCTGTTCTGGTTTCAATACAGTGGCTGCAACGGAAACTTTTTTCGCTTCTTCCATTTCTTGTTTCGAAATAAATCCATGCTGCTCCATTAATGTTAAAACGATATTTCGCCTTTTCTCAGCCAAATCGGGATGATCAAATGGATTGTAATTATTTGGGCTCTGCGGCATTCCGGCAATTTGCGCAGCCTCTGCTAACGTTAACTCATTTAATGTTTTGTCATAATAGATTTTTGCTGCCGTGGCAAGTCCATTGCTGTTTCGAGATACATAGACTTTATTCACATACATTTCAAAAATTTGATGCTTTGTATATTGTTGCTCAAGTTTATAAGAAAGCCATGCTTCCTGAACTTTTCGTTTTAAAGTTTTATCCTGAGTTAAAAATACATTTTTAACAACCTGCTGTGTAATCGTACTGCCGCCTTCCGCACCAAATCCACGCTGGAAATTAGCCAAAAGAGCACCGCCAAGGCGGATGGGGTCAATCCCATGGTGTTGGTAAAAACGATAATCTTCAGTCGCTATAACGGCATTTTCAAGTACCTTTGGTATATCTTTATAGTTTACATATTCGCGATTAACGGCACCCACTTCGTAGAACAGGTTTTGATCTTTATCTAAAATCTTCGAAGGGATGGGGTCTTTTAATAATTTTGGGTCAAGTTTGGGAGCATCCTTTACTAAATAGGCGAAAGTACCAACTCCGGCTAAAATACCAACGATTCCAAGAACAACTAGGCTTAGAAAAATTTTCTTAAAAATCCCGCCCTTTTTTTTCTTTGCTTTTGGCTTTCCTTTAGATTGGAGTTTCTTTCGGCGCTCCTCTCTTGATTTATATTGTTCAGACATTGTAATTTCCTTCCTTTCTAACTATAACCATGTGTCCCATTGAAAAAAGGTTAAAATCTATCTATGATTTTAATATAGTCAATTCTTGGCTGATAGCCAAGTGGAATGTGATGACCCTTTTGTTCGATTTCTTCTTTTGTGATTGATTTTCTTCCCCCATTAGCCATTCTTTCCCAAAAAGTTAACAACTGTTTGGCTTCAAGCAAATAAACCTGCTCGAACCTTGAAAATCGCAGTATAACAAAACAAATGCCTCCTTGATTAAGGACTTCCTCCATATGCTTTATTTGATGCTGATGAAAATTTTTTAATGGAAAAGACGTTGTGTTCTGTGTTTCCTTTGCTTCAAAATCAATATATTTCCCTTTATAGACGCCGTTATAGTCGGTAGTTGAAGCAAGTTTAAAATATGCTTCTTTAATGACTGCTGCACTGCGATTAGGATAATCAACCTGGACGATTTGCACTGGTGTTGGTTTTTTATGAATGACGGCAATTTTTCTATCTCGGTAAAATTCATTCGTTTCATTTAAATCATCCTCAAGTGTCATACCGCGGTTACTATAAGAGCTGTTTTTTCTAGTTCCCCCAGTTCTGGCAGTCACAATTTCATTTGGTGTGTACCTTTTTCCGTTAGGATAGTTAAAGTCCATGTTTTGCACCTCTCAAACTATTCCTATCATATCAAATCTTTGCGGAATTGGCGTGTATAAAAAAACTTTGCAGACACACCCTATTAACAATTGTACCGTGCTTGTCAAAGATAAGCATGATTCAATTTTCATAAAAGGATGAACCCAACTGACTCATAGTCTATTAAAAAACGTAAGGGAAGTTACTATGAATCATCTTACGATACAGGAACAAGCAATCATTCGTCAAATTCAAAGTGAAACGGATAAAAAGAATTTCGATAATATTTCTAGAACCGCCGCATATTTAAGGTATTTTAAAGAGAATCCGGATATAATTTGGTCTTTCCTTGCAAGTATGGTTTCAAGAAATGGGGGCTGGAATATGTGTGACCTCTCAGGTTCAATTTTTCCCCATCTTATCGCAGCTAAAACAAGAAAGCAGCTTTTCCTAACGTATGAGCGAGCTAATTGGCTCATTTTTCATGATGTATTTCCGCAATTACTGGTCTATCAATATTCGACGAAAATAAATCGGCCAATGTTTCATTTACTTCCGTATTTCAATGTATCTTCATTTATTCAAAAAGAATGGCAAAGGTATTGGAAAGGAAACGACAAGAAGAGGCTAACAACGGCTTTAATTATTAATGAGCAAAATGTGATTCAAACACCCGTAATCGACCATCCAGTTTATAAGAAAAAGGTTTTCCGATCGCTGATTTTTTCCTTTCAGGACTGGCTCCATTTCAGCTGTGTCTTATTTCCAACCTGTGGTGGTGAAGTATATGGGGCAAGTGTGAATGGCTTCAAATCTCTTTCGAAGAGAATTAACTTGGGAAAAAGACTTGCCGAGATTCTTTTTCATCCTCGGCTTTTTCCCTATATTTTTGAATTCGCGGAAAAAACACCGCATACCGGCTCCAGATATGATTATGAACAATATTTCAAAATTAAAACCGTCAGGAACACACCGATGCTGCGAACGAGCTTTCCAGTTATTGCTCATCATAAGCATGAATCTGAAGATTGGAGTATGCGAAGAACGGTTTCCCCAGCCTGGCTATATTTCCCTGTAAGGCACCAGCACCCCATCCACCTTACTGACTGGTATTTCGCCAAGTCGAACCAGCTTCAATTACTACTTTCCATTCAAAAAGTTTTACAGTTGAAAAAATGGGAATAAAAAAAGCAAGGATCCCCTTGCTTTTTTATTCCTATTAAGTTGAAGGGCGATCCGGCCCTTCCATTTTTTTATCACCATAGCCAACTCTTTTTTCTGCTTCTGATTGTGTTTGTTTGTTAGTTTGCTTTTTCTTGTTTGACATTATTACACCTCCGATAATAGCTTGTGCGATTTTATTTATTTTCATGCGAATTAAGGATTATGTCGAACTGTCAGCGGATAGAGGCAGTATTGACACTTTCTTTGGCGAATTGCTTCTAGTTTTGTCAAGCAAGAAGGAAGCAGGTTAAAGAAGGAGAATACTACGTAATAAAATAGTGCGAGGAGGTTTTTATTATTGAATAAGTCATTAGCTGACAAAGAAAATCTGCTGATCATGCTGACAGGAATATACGATCAATTGGAAGAATTGGAGTCCGTTCTCGAGGCATCTTTCTCCGAGCAACGAGTTCGTTTGAAAACGGAAGAACAAGGGAAATTAATGAAACCGATTCAAAAAATAGCGTTCGTGGAAAAGACTATAAATAAGATTAATCCAATATATAATGAAGAAAATCCTGATTTCAATCCAAATCAGCTTTCAAAATCATTAAAGCTTGAATTAGGGTATTAATTACGGCAAAATAATGATATTGACTGAAAACAGCAAGGCTAAAAATGCTGTTTTTTTTTTGAGGGGGTAAATAAATGATGTCTGAAGAAATCATTGACATAACAGAAACTCTTCTCCAGCGTAATCGTTTATTTCTTGAATATTATCAGGAAGCAAGGGAAACAGGAATTACTAGGGATTTTCATGTGGTCATTAAACCGTTTGCTGATGAAGTTAAGGCAGTAACTGACCATTGGAAGGGAATAATGAAAAAGTGGTTTGCAGAAAATTCACCTAAACATATTCATATAAAGCAAATTGACATGACAGCAGAGCATATGGAACAGCTTGCCATTCAATGTTTTTTTTCCAACACTAGTAAAAAGAGATTCTTAGATACTAATCGAACCGTAGAATTCCTCCTCCAGGAAATTCTAAAAGAGGTTAGGAAAAGTAAAAGAGATGCCTAGACAGCATCTCTTTTATCTTGTTCAAGTATTCTCGATGAGGGAGTTTTCAATATCGGTTTCAGGTATTACTGCGCCTTGGTTTTCAAGTTCACGAACAAGCTGGCGATATTCATTAATGCTAATTTCGTTTTGAATATAAGCTTTCTTAGCAAAATCCATTAGTGCGTTAACATCATCTGTATTGTAATCCCGACTTTGAATAAATTTGCTTTTTAATTCACGAATATCCATAAAATAGCTCCTCCTTCATCATTTTTTCCATCGTAACACGAAATAATGGAAAAGCTTAGTTTTTAAAATATTTAAACTTTAGACAAGATTCCCCTTAATTAGACACTGAAGAAAGAAGTTTCAAAATAATCACCATTCATTTCTTCCCTTCATAATGTGTAATAGAGAATACAGAGGAGATGTTTGCCCATGTTTGGTAATAGAAGACCAAATAACTACGTAAATTATGGATACTCGGGGCAAATGATGCACCAAGTTCCAATGGGGTACCATGGGAGTCAGCAGCCATTAAATCGCAATCAGCCGCATCCTTATCAAACTCAGCCGCAAAATTATGATTGGATGGCTTACCAACAACAAAATTCCTACTACCCGCAATACCATCACCATGGACAGAACTTTAACCCGGGATTTAACCCCAAAAATATGGTCAACAATAACCAGTCTTACATGCAAAAGGATTCACAATTTTTATTCCACAATCCACTTGCACCAAAGGATGACAAAGCTAATCATCAATCTTACATGCCAATGAATGGGTATCCAATGATGAATCCTTACCCAAAACAAATTAACATGCCAAAACAACCCGGCGGCATGCAATCATTTATGAATTCATTCAAGTCACAGGATGGGAAAGTGGATGTGAATAAAATGGTCAATACCGCAGGGACAATGATGAATGCTGTAACGCAAGTCTCCTCACTTGTCAAAGGATTTGGGGGAATCTTCAAAGTATAAAGGAAAAGACGGCTATCGTTATAGCCGTCTTTTTTGATTAGAATTTATATCAATGAACTTTGAGAATTGTCCAGCTCCAGCGCCCTAGCGGCTAGTGCCCTTCGCTCTCCGCCCTACGATAAGTCAACATCGAATCGCTAACGCTCTTCGTGTTTCCTTTATCTCGGTTGGAGCGCTCCAGGCCATACGCCGCTGACCAGGGCGCTTGCGCTTTTCTTACTATTCCTCAATTTCAATAATTTTGCCTTTTTCTTGCGGGATGCGAATTTGTAATAAACCATCTCGGTAAGAGGCCTTTACCTTTTTATCATTAATCGTATGGGGAAGGGAAATCGTTCTTGATGATTGCTGCCTAAAAAACTTGCTCCGAAAAACTTGATTGTGGTTGTCTTCCTCTGTTTCTAACTCATTATTTTCAACAGATATGGTTAAATAATTCCCGGTAATTTTTAAATGAATTTGTTCTCTTTTAACACCGGGAAGCTCAGCCGTAATAATATGTTCATTCCCAGTTTCTACTGTATTTACAGGAAAACCGGATGCAGCGGGAAATGGTGTATTGAAAAAATCATCAATCGATTGTAAAAATCCACGGACTGGTTTATCCGTGAAGAAATCGTTCATTGATTTCACCAATTCACGAAAAGGTTCAGGCAACGGCTTTTTAGGGTTATTTTTCTCATTTGGAGTCATGGATGACATTAACATTCCCTCTCTTTCCATTATTTCACTCCATATCCTATGCCGATAGAACTAGGTAGGTGCCGTCATATCATTGCAATAACTTTTTGAACGATTTATTACAATTTGTTTCATTGTGACATATATCACATTAATTAGTTGCTAAGATTAGTATGCTTTAGCGGTAATATAAGCGAAGGCGAGGAAACTTTATGTTCTGTTATCAATGTGAACAAACCCCATCAGGTGGATGTACAATCATGGGGGTTTGTGGTAAAAATGAAACAATTGCAAGTTTACAAGACACAATTATTTTTGGCTTAAAAGGGATTGCGGCCTATCGCACACATGCTAATCAGCTAGGGATTACAGACAGCTTTGTTGATGCTACAACACATGAAGCTCTTTATTTGACATTAACGAACTCCAATTTCAATGTTCAAGAACATATCGACATGGCGATGAAAGTAGGGCAGGCAGCTGTCAGGGTAATGGGAATGCTCGACGAGGCCCATACAAAGCGATTAGGTATTCCTGAGCCTATTCGTGTTAGTCAAAATAAAATTGAAGGCAAATGTATCGTCGTTACAGGGCATAATTTGTTTGCCTTAGAGGAATTATTGAAGCAAACTGAAGGTAAAGGAATAAATATTTATACTCATTCTGAAATGCTTCCTGCACATGGCTATCCGGCATTAAAAAAATATTCTCATCTTAAAGGCAATATCGGAAAAGCTTGGTATGATCAACGTCGTCTTTTTGAAAAATTCCCAGGGGCGATTCTAGCAACAACGAATTGCGTAATGCCAATCAAAGGAACGTATGCGGACAGAATGTTTACATACGAGGTGGCAGGGCTTGAAAACGTGGAAAAAATTATCAATGATGATTTTAGCCCGTTAATTGACAGGGCATTAGAGCTTCCTGAAGCGGCAATCGATTCTGCTGAAACATTGTTAACAGGCTTCCATCATGAAACCGTTCTAGGGATTGCACAGGAAGTTATTGAAGCTGTTAAGGCTGGGAAAATAAAACGGTTCTTTGTCATTGCAGGATGTGACGCACCTGGACATGGCGGTGATTACTATCGTGAACTCGCTACATCATTACCGCCAGAAACGGTAATTTTGACAACGTCCTGCGGAAAATTCCGCTTCAATGACGTTGACTACGGTGTAGTTCCGGGAACAGAGATTCCTCGATATATCGACTTAGGCCAGTGCAACAATTCCGGCTCAACTGTGAAAATTGCGATGGCGCTAGCGGATGCATTTGGCTGTGAAGTGAATGAACTTCCAGTTAGTATTGTTTTGTCTTGGTTTGAGCAAAAAGCAGTAGCGATTCTGCTCGGGCTGTTCAGCTTAGGAATCAAGGATATCCGTATTGGGCCAAAACCGCCTGAATTTATCTCGGAAGGAGTAATACAAGTCCTCCAAGAAACATTTAATTTAAAATTGATTGGTACAGCAAAAGAAGATATGGAAGAAATGCTCCAATTATCTGTGAAATAGGTTAAAGAACCGCAGCCTTGTTGCTGCGGTTTTATTTAGATAAGATTGATTTCTTCCATAAGAATCTCAACATCGACAATCATGTTTCCTTCATCATCTACTTCAATTAGTTGTTCCTTTTTCATTTTTGTTAATGTCCGGCTAATGGTTTCCCTTGTCGTGCCAATCATATTGGCTAGATCCTTGTTGGTAAATTCGGACTTTAGAAGAATGGTCCCATCGTCTTGTTCCCCACCGTGTTTCTGCGCAATCCGGATTAGTAATTTAATAATTTGTTCATAGGTATTATTAAGAATTTGTTCCTCCAGCCGGTTTTGCAAATCGACGATTTTCTCGCCAAGTACCTTAAACACCTTAATACATAGCTCAGGATTTTCTATTAGGATCGTTTCGAATTGGGAAATCGGCACAGCAATCAGCTTGGATGGTTCGAGAACCTCTGCATAGGCAGGATAGTCACCTTTTCTGAAAAAGCCGACATGTGGAAACATCTCACCCTTTTTCATGATGGCGACAATCTGCTCTTTGCCATTGACGTCACTTTTGTAAATTTTGATTTTCCCATCATAAATAAAATAGACGTTTTCAAGCGGGTCGCCTTGGAGGAAAACGTGACTTTGCTTTTTCCAATCCCTTGCGATCGCAATATCGGTAATCTTTGATAATTCAAAATCATTTAATTCGCGAAAAAGAGTGAAATCAGAAAGTACCCTCTTAATTTCTCCTATCCTCATTCTATCACCTTCAAATTATTTTCAGTTACTATCTATTGTAACAAAAAATCTTTCAATAGTTTATTTATAATTGAAAGTATTAAGAGCCGAAAGATGTTTTCTCATGTTCATGGAAAATGATACCGGTCGAATTGGAAGAAAAAATTTTGTATTTTGCTTTTATTGCGAACGTTCATTCGCTAGAATAGAGGTATTGAGGTGAGGACGATGAAGATAAGAAAAAACTTGCCGGACATACTGGCGGAATTAAAAATAAATGATGAATTTAAAGAAAATATCGTTACCTGGCAGACAATAGAAGAGAAAGCGGCACAATTGGTTCCATTGCCTGAAGACTTACATCCGGTTTTAAGAAAAGCGCTTGAGAGCAGGGGAATTGAACAGCTTTATTCCCACCAAAGGTCTGCTTATGAACAGATTATGGATGCTAGAAGTATCGTTGCGGTAACCCCGACGGCTTCTGGTAAAACACTGTGCTATAATCTTCCAGTATTGCAAACGATTCTAGCGAATCCAAATGCAAGAGCCCTTTATATGTTCCCGACAAAAGCATTGGCACAGGATCAGAAGAGTGAAATCAATGAAATTATTCAAGCAGCCGGTGCTGATATTAACAGCTACACCTATGATGGAGATACACCGGCAAATATCCGCCAAAAGGTAAGGAAGGCAGGGCATGTGGTTATTACCAACCCAGATATGCTCCATTCGGCCATTTTGCCGCATCATACGAAATGGGTATCGTTATTTGAAAATCTTAAATTTGTCGTTATTGACGAGCTGCACACGTATCGGGGAGTATTTGGAAGCCATGTAGCTAATGTTATTAGAAGATTGAAACGTATTTGCCGCTATTATGGAAGCAACCCTATTTTTATTTGTACATCGGCGACGATTGCCAATCCATTAGAGCTGGCGCAAAACTTAACAGAAGAGACTATGAGCTTAATTGATAACAACGGTTCCCCGAGCGGGACGAAGCATTTTCTCTTTTATAACCCGCCGATTGTGAATAAGCCGTTAAATATTAGAAGAAGTGCAACCTTAGAAGTACGGAAAATTGCCGGTGAACTATTAAAGAATAAAATTCAAACGATTGTTTTCGCGAGAAGCAGAGTCAGGGTTGAAATTATCTTGACCTACCTACAGGAATTGGTGAAAAATCAGTTGGGTGCTAAATCAATAATGGGTTATCGGGGCGGCTATCTTCCTACAGAAAGAAGGAAAATTGAGAAGGGGCTCCGGTCAGGAGAGATTTACGGGGTTGTCAGCACAAATGCTTTGGAATTAGGCGTTGATATAGGAGCACTACAGGTCTGCATTATGACGGGCTATCCTGGTACGATATCAAGTGCTTGGCAGCAGGCAGGAAGAGCAGGAAGGCGGCATGGGGAGGCCCTTGTCATCATGGTCGCCAGTTCAAGTCCGCTCGATCAGTATATCATCCAGAACCCCGATTACTTTTTTAATAAAAGTCCGGAAACAGCGCGAATTAATCCCGATAATTTAATCATTTTAATAGATCATATGAAATGTGCTGCCTATGAGCTTCCGTTTAAAGCCGGGGAGCAGTTTGGTAAAGTTGAAACAGAGGAATTGCTGGAGTATTTATCAGAAGAAAGAGTCCTTTATCGAAATGGGGATAAATGGTATTGGATGAACGATTCTTTTCCGGCACATAACATTAGTCTGCGATCGGCCTCACAGGAAAATGTGATTATAGTTGATCAATCAGATGTGGCAAATGTAAGAGTCATCGGGGAAATGGACCGCTTTTCTGCGATGACGCTTCTCCATGATGAAGCCATTTATTTACATCAAGGGATACAATTCCAAGTTGAGAAGCTTGATTGGGACGAAAAGAAGGCGTTTGTCAGGGAAGTAGATGTCGACTATTTTACCGATGCCAATCTTGCCGTCCAATTAAAGGTATTAGAGGAGGACAGGCTCCAAACCATGGATGATGCCGAAATCGGATTTGGTGATGTCAGCGTCCGGGCAATGGCAACGATTTTTAAGAAAATCAAATTTGAGACGCATGAAAACATCGGGTCAGGACCGATCCACCTTCCAGAAGAAGAGCTTCACACGAATGCGGCCTGGATTTCTTTAAATATGCCGTTAGCTGATATGGGACATGAACGACTTGAACAAGGACTGGTCGGAGCCGCACATGCGTTAAATCATATTGCACCGTTATTTGTGATGGCCGATCCGCAGGATATTCATGTCATACCGCAAGTAAAGGCTGACCATAATGAGAAGCCAACAATTTTCTTTTATGATCGTTATCCGGGAGGAATTGGCTTAAGTGAAAAAATCCACAGCGGAATGTCAGAAGTATTTGCCGAAACAAAAAAAATGATTGACCGCTGTCCATGTCATTCCGGCTGTCCATCATGTATTGGCGCTGATACGGTAAGCGAAACAGCCAAACAGGATACACTAAAAATTATTCATTCTTTTTTAAAACCGTCTGATTCGGACAAGGAAGTGCAGCAATGTCATTAAAAAGTAAATTGAATCGCTTAAAACCGCACCTATCGGGGGGAAGCCAGTCTGTTAAAGTCGATAACCTGCGTGATCCGGGAAAGATTGATGTACCATTTCACGATCGGTGGGAACAAGAAGGGGTGTTTCCCTATTTCCTCGGCCAAGATTACTGCTTAATCAGGGAAGTCAAATACCCCCTTTCACAGCAGCATGGACATTATTGTTTCCGGGATTTTCTTACCGCGGTAGACATATGGAACAAGCGACCTGTCAATCACCCATTGTCTGCACGAGGGCATCTCCCAGAGGAACTATTCTTCTTTGATACAGAAACGACCGGACTTGGCGGAGGGGTAGGAAATACTATCTTTCTCCTTGGTTATGCCAGCATTTCTGGAGAACAGCTTGTTTTACGACAGCACATCCTGCCACACCCTGGTGCTGAGGTTCCTTTATATCAAAGTTTTTTAGAAAAGGTAAATTATAAAACGCTGGTCACTTATAATGGAAAATCGTTTGACTGGCCGCAAGTCAAAACAAGGCATACACTTGTGAGGGAGCACGTCCCAAAGCTGCCAGCATTTGGCCATTTTGATTTATTCCATGCGGCAAGAAGGCTATGGAAGCATAAATTAGAACGTTTGAAATTAGTTGTTGTAGAAAAAGAAGTTTTAGGAGTAGAGAGAATCGATGATATTCCCGGATTTTTGGCGCCAATGATTTATTTTGATTTTGTTGAAAGTAAAACACCTGAAGGCATGCTTGGAATTCTAAAGCATAATGAAATTGACATTTTATCACTTGTTACGCTATATACCCATCTCACCTTTCAACTGTGTGGAATCGATGCGTTTCAGTCTAGACCTGAATCCTATGAAGTGGGGCGCTGGTTTGCATCGTTAGGAGAAAAGAGTGAGGCGGAACAAGTTTTGGGTAAACTGATTACGGGCAATGATATGACTTCCTTCCAGGCAAAGCTTACCTTGGCCTTCCAGAGCAAAAAAGAACGTGAATGGGAAACTGCACGAAAATTGTTCGAGGATGTTGTCGACTGTGGCGAAAACCGGATGAGTTTGGAAGCTTGTGTAGAGCTTGCAAAAATCCATGAACATAGATTAAAAGATTACCAGCTAGCCATCGGTTACAGTAAAAGAGCCATTTTATTAAAAACGCAATCTAAAAAATCAGTCAAATTATCTAGTCATTTGACTGCGGAACAGCTTCAGGTTAGGCTAAAACGCTTAGAACGGAAATATGCTAAATTTCCTGGGTAAGCGCAAAATTCGCCAAAAAACCCGATAAAATTTTTATTTTCTGCAAATTTCGATTTATTGCCACAAATCTGTAATAATTTCAGGTGAAAAACCAGTGTTTCAATATTGTTTATCAAAGCTAAATCAGGTAAAATGTGAAGTTGGATTGATTAATAAAACGACTAAAAAACTGATGGAGCTGGTAGTATGTACAAAGCAATATTATTCTTGTTTTTTATTGTCGTATGTTTGACTGCCTTTGTTTTTACCAACTTAAAAGATAGCTTTTATTCCATATTATAAGAAAACAAGGTAGGGTGGTATTTTGAAATATTCATCCTGAATAGTGAAAAATAGGTATTTTCATTAGTACAAGAGTAACTCCTTCAACATAGGCTGATAATGTAAACAGAATATTTGAAGGGAGAGTATTAAATGTATCTTGGAACCAATTTTATGCCGCCAGTCATTCATCCGACTAATCAAATTGTCAACCATACGTTCTCAACTACGGTGGTGCCACACATTCATCCAACACATGTTACAACAGTCAATCATCATATGTACCAGCATAAACATTACTGTTGTGAATCAGCTTCATGCTGCGAAGATGTGTGTAGTCAACAAATTAACTGCTGTAACCCATGCGCAGGAGCAATGCCAGGTTTTGGAGCCGGAGGCCCAGGTTTTGGAATGGGAGGCCCAGGCTTCGGACCAGGAGGCCCAGGCTTCGGACCAGGAGGCCCAGGCTTCGCACCAGGACCATTCAGGGGTCCTAGACCTTAAGGTCAAGTAATGTCGATTGCAAGGGCTTTTTAGCCCTTGTTTTTTAACGTTTATATACTATTATGATATGCTGTTTGTGTAAAAATGTTTGTCCAATTAAAAATTTTTTTGTGCAGAGGGGGACGTTTTTGATTAAAGTGCTCGCCATTTCGGGTTATAAACCCTTTGAATTAGGTATATTTAAGAAAGACCATCCTTCTGTCCTCTTTATCAAGGCTGCGATCAAGAAATCTTTAATGCCATTGGTTGAAGAGGGATTAGAATGGGTGCTGATTAGCGGTCAATTAGGTGTGGAATTGTGGGCTGCTGAAGTTATCTTTGATTTACAATTTGATTTTCCTGATATAAAGCTGGCGGTAATTACTCCTTTTCTGGATCAAGAGGCGTCATGGAATGAAATTAACAAGGAATGGTATGAGTCAGTGCTTGCCCAAGCAAATTATATTGATTCAGTTACAAAAAAAGGCTATGAGAAACCGTGGCAATTTCGCTTGAAAAATCAATTTTTTATTGAAAAAAGCGAGGGCCTTCTGCTTCTTTATGATCAGGAAAAGGAAGGAAGCCCGAAATTTTTATATGAATTGGCAGTACAATATCAAAAGGAAAATGCTTATCCGGTTGAGCTTATTACCTTTTACGACTTACAAATGATTGTTGAGGAAGAACAATACAAACAGACTGATTTTTAAGGAATGTTTAAGGATTCCGCTCATATATTAAATTGATTGTAATCTTTGTAACAAAAGAAAATTGACAAAAGAGGTTATTTTTGAAAAAATAATAGGCAATGATTGGCTAAACTTGAGGTGATTTAGATGCTATCCGATAAAGTAAAATTAACAGCTAAGGATATTTTGGAAAAAGAGTTTAAAACAGGTGTACGTGGTTACAAGCAAGAAGATGTTGATAAATTCTTGGATTTAATTATTAAAGATTATGAAACCTTTCATCAGGAGCTTGAGGACCTGCAGCAAGAAAATCTTAGACTGCGTAAACAGCTCGAGGATTCTTCAAAAAGGCAGCCAATGGCACAGCCTGCTGGCACAACGAACTTTGATATTTTAAAGCGGATATCCAATTTAGAAAAACATGTTTTTGGCAATAAACTTTACGATTAACAGATTATGCCGTGTTTTCCTAATAAAAACTATTGAAAAAACAGCATGGAATACATATAATAATAAATGTATTCATTAATTACGTTCGGGTAATCGCTGTAAGAACATTTGCATTCTTGCAGAGGAAAGTCCATGCTCGCACGAGCTGAGATGCTCGTAGTGTTCGTGCCTAGCGAAATCATAAGCTAGGGCAGCTGAGTCAAGACTCAGTTGACGGCCGGGAAAATACCTAAGTCCTTTGGATATGGTATGAATACCTATAAAAGTGCCACAGTGACGGAGCCTTTCCAGAAATGGAAAGGGTGGAACGGGTAAACCCCACGAGCGAGAAACCCAAATAATGGTAGGGGCACTTTCTCTGAGGAATTCAACAAGGAGAAGGACAGGTTCCATTGTGAATCTGTAGATAGATGATTACCACCTAAGTACGAGGCATCACTGCCGTTTGCAGTACTATGGTACAGAACATGGCTTACAGAACGTTATTAATGGGAAAGTATGCTGGATCATAAACGGCTCTCCTAATATGGGGAGCTTTTTTATTGGCTAAAACTGCATCCCTTTGTTTCTTTTTGTCAATAATGAATCTGATAAACCAAGTACATAGGAATCAAAAACATACATACACTTGAAATGGATTAAGGGTGAAAAAATGGGAAACTATCAATTAATTGCTACTGCGGCGATGGGTCTCGAAGCTCTGGTTGCCAAAGAGGTACGGGCGTTAGGATACGACTGTGAAGTGGAAAATGGAAAGATTATTTATTCTGGCGATGAATCTGCGATTGCCCGCAGTAATTTATGGCTGCGAACGGCAGACAGAATAAAGATAAAAGTTGGCGAATTTAAGGCGTATACCTTTGATGAATTGTTTGAGAAGACGAAAGCACTGCCATGGGAAAAATATCTTCCTGAAGATGCAGAATTTCCGGTCATTGGCAAGTCGGTCAAATCAAAACTGTTCAGCGTTTCCGATTGTCAGGCAATCGTCAAAAAAGCAGTGGTTGAACGGATGAAGAAACATTATAAGCGTGACAGCTGGTTTGAGGAAACCGGTGCTCTTTACCGCATTGAAGTTGCTTTGTTAAAAGATGTCGCTACGATAACGATTGATGCCAGCGGCCAGGGCCTGCATAAACGCGGCTACCGCTTAGATCAAGGGGAGGCACCGTTAAAAGAAACGCTGGCAGCTGCACTTGTTTTGTTAACCAATTGGAAGGCGGACCGTCCCTTTATTGATCCTTTCTGCGGCTCCGGCACGATTCCGATTGAGGCGGCCATGATTGGACAAAATATCGCTCCCGGTTTTAATCGAGAATTTGTGTCAGAGGGCTGGAATTGGATTTCTCCGAAAGTATGGGATGATGCCCGGATAGAAGCAGAAGACTTGGCAAAATATGACCAGCCACTAGACATATTAGGTACAGATATTGACCACAGAATGGTGAAAATAGCTCAAGAAAATGCGGTCGAGGCTGGTTTTGCGGACATCCTTCATTTTAAACAAATGCAGGTTAGAGATATTACGACCACCAAGGAATACGGGGTTATTATTGGGAATCCACCATATGGCGAAAGACTTGGAGAGAAAAAGGCTGTTGAGCAAATGTATAAGGAAATGGGCCAGGCCTTCAACAAACTCGATACATGGTCCAAGTATATCCTGACGTCAAATGAAGACTTTGAGCAATTTTACGGAAAGCCGGCAACGAAAAAGAGAAAGCTGTTTAATGGCTTTATCCGGACGGACCTTTACCAATACTGGGGTAAAAAGCCCCCGCGTCAAAATGACATCGAGAAATAGACGGTTTTTATAGGGGGAATATGATGCAGAATCGGATGCCGTTTGAAATTTCAAAGACTGAATCCTTTTATGATAAATTAAGCGAATGGATTGGCGACTTATTTTATGACATTTTGCCAGAAGCCGGTTTCGAACTCAGGGACGAGCAAATTTTCATGGCTTTTCAACTTGAAAAAGCATTTAAAGATAAAAAAGTTATTTTTGCTGAAGCGGGTGTAGGAACAGGGAAAACGATTGTTTATTTACTTTACGCGATTATGTACGCAAGATACACGAATCGTCCTGCCGTCATTGCTTGTGCGGATGAAACATTAATTGAGCAGCTCGTAAAAAAAGAAGGCGATATTGCAAAATTAGAGAAGGTCTTGCAGCTGAATATTGATGTTCGGCTAGCAAAATCGCGTGATCAGTACTTATGTTTAAAAAAGCTGGATCAGGTTAGAAATAATGATTTTTCTGATGAAATCTCTGAAATTTATCAACAGCTCCCTGACTTTGTTCACACAGCAGGATCGATGCAATCGTTTGAAAAATACGGGGATAGGAGAGATTATCCTACTTTGTCAGATGAACGATGGGGGACCGTTAATTGGGATTCTCTTCAGGATTGCTTTTCCTGTGAAAAGCGCCATCGCTGCGGGTTAACCTTACATCGGGATTTTTATCGGCATTCAACCGATTTAATTATCTGTTCCCATGATTTTTATATGGAGCATATTTGGACTAAGGAATCACGAAAGCGCGAAGGTCAGCTGCCGCTATTACCGGAGCATTCTTCAGTTGTTTTTGATGAAGGTCACCTGCTTGAATATGCCGCACAGAAAGCGTTAAGCTACCGCTTTACTGATTATACGTTAGAGACACTGCTTACAAGGTTAATGGAAAATGAAGTGCGGGAGAAAACGTTGTACACAATTGAAGAGGCGCTTTTAGATAACGAAGCATTTTTTGATACGATTTCCCAATTCTCAGCGCTATCGCAAGGCTCTGAAAAACAAGTCATTACCAAACATCCGCTAGTAATGAAAACTTGCCGAAAACTACTTTCAACCCTTCAGACATTGGAGGAGGAGCTCGTGTTTGAAAGTGAATTATATGTTATTAATGAGTATGACCTGAAAATCGTTGAGGAGTATTTGGAACAAATCACTTACTCGTTATCCCTTTTCCTGCAAGAATTAAACGGAATCACTTGGTTTGAAGAGGACAAGGGTGAACGGACGCTTGTGATCATGCCAAAAATGGTCGAAGAAGTGATGCGGGAAGAGGTTTTCTCACAGAAAAAGCCGTTTGTATTTTCATCAGCGACATTGGCCAATCAAAAATCGTTCGACTATATTTCGAGTAGTCTAGGTGTCACGGAATATCTATCCTTCTCAGTCGCATCGCCTTTTGACTACGAAGACAAAATGAAGCTATTCCTGCCAAGGTTTGCAAACAATGATATAGACAAAAGAACAGACTATCTGCTTGAACAAGTACGTCAATCAGAGGGCAGGGCACTCATTTTGTTAAATAATAAAGACGAACTGGCACATGTAAAGGAAAGGCTTTCTAAAGAAGTCCCATACCCGGTCTATTTCGAGGGGGATGAAGAAATCAGCACGCTCGTTTCGAAATTCCAAAATGAAGAGCATGCGGTTCTTTGTTCGATTCACCTTTGGGAAGGCCTTGATATCCCCGGCAGATCGCTTGAAAATGTGATAATTTTTTCGCTGCCATTTCCTCCAAATGACCCGGTTTTTACGGCAAAGAGAGATGGGGCAGATAATCCGTTCTTAGAGGTGGATTTACCCTATATGCTCCTCCGTCTGCGTCAGGGAGTAGGGCGATTGATTCGAAGTGAACAGGATCAAGGAACGGTTCATATTTTATTGGACGAAGATATCGTCCCTGGTGTGTTAGAAAAAATCAAAGAAGTTCTGCCTACCGAGGCAATCTAAAAAAAGAGGAAGCGCCATATATTTAAGGCGTTTCCTCTTTCCTTTTAGCCATAAGTGCAACTTCGCCTCATGAACCGCCTAACAGCTCGCCAATCGGCGGGTTTTCATCTGTTTTGCTCAATTTCTCATAGCATTCAAAGCAATAATTCTCTTTTTCTTTGGTTATGACACCATTAAAGAAGCCATCGAAACAAAAGATTTCTTTATCGCAGCATTTACAAGTTCCAATTAGTTCCTGCATTGGTCATACCCCCTATATATATTTTAAAACAGAAATTTATTTTAGTTGTCTTTTTTTAATTCTCCGCCTTTCTACTTTTCTGAAAAGTATGATAAAATTTGGGTATAAAAGGGGGGAACTTCAATGAATGTCACACAGTTAGAAAAAGAGTTCTTAGAATATGTGAAAAAAATGTCTGCATATAACGAAGCATTAGGATTAATTTATTGGGACTTAAGAACAGGAGCACCTAAGGAAGGGGCGGGGCAAAGGTCCGAAGTGATCGGTATGTTATCATCCGAAGTCTTTAAAATGTCTACTTCTGAAGAAATGGCAGCATACATAGCCAACTTAACAAAACAGGAAATGTCTGAAACGACTAGAAAAATTCTTGAAGAATGCAAAAAAGAATATGATCGAAATAAGAAAATTCCTGGGGAAGAGTACAAGGAGTTTGTTATTCTCCAATCTAAAGCAGAAAATGTTTGGGAGGAAGCAAAGGAAAAAGCGGATTTTGCCTTGTTTAGTCCTTACTTAGAGAAGCTGGTGGCAATGACAAAACAGTTCGTCAGCTATTGGGGGCATGAAGAAAATAAATATGATGTTTTATTAGATATTTACGAACCAGGTATGACGATGGACGTTTTGGATCAAGTTTTTGGTGAACTAAGGGAAAAAATTGTTCCCTTAGTCAAGCAAATTGCAGAATCGGCTCATAAACCTCAAACGGACTTTCTATTTAAAGAATTTCCAAAGGAAAATCAACGCGAATTCAGTTTAAAGATCCTTGAGAAAATGGGCTATAACTTCAATGGAGGAAGACTGGATGAAACGGTTCATCCTTTTGCCATCGGATTAAATCCTGGTGATGTCCGCGTAACAACGAAGTATGATGAAAATGATTTCCGGACAGCCGTTTTCGGTACGATTCATGAAGGCGGCCATGCCTTATACGAACAAAATGTTTCCAAAGACTTGATTGGGACACCGCTTTGCTCGGGAACATCAACGGGGATCCATGAATCACAATCCCTTTTCTATGAAAATATCGTAGGAAGAAGCTTTTCATTTTGGCAAAACAACTATGAACTGTTAAAAACATATGCCAACGGTCAGTTCAATCAAGTGGAAATCGAAGATTTTTACCGGGCGATTAATGAATCCAAGCCATCCTTCATTCGTATTGAGGCAGATGAATTAACCTACCCGCTCCACGTAATAATTCGCTATGAAATTGAAAAAAGGTTATTTAATGATGAAATCGAAGTCAAGGACCTTCCAGAGATTTGGAATAATATGTATGAGGAGTACTTAGGAATTCGTCCTGATAACGACGCACAGGGTGTACTCCAAGATGTCCATTGGGCTGGCGGCAGTTTTGGCTATTTCCCATCGTATGCCTTAGGTTATATGTATGCAGCTCAATTTAAGCATAAAATGCTTGAGGAGCTCCCAAATTTTGATCAATTATTAGCGGAAGGGGATTTCCTTCCAATCAAGGAATGGCTGACGGAGAAAATCCATCGTTTTGGAAAAATGAAAAAGCCGCTGGAAATATTAAACGATGTTACAGGTGAAGGCTTAAATGCAAAATATTTAATTGATTATCTTTATGAGAAATACGGAAAGGTTTATCAGTTGAATTGAAGAAAACCATTCCCATCGTTCTAATCGCCGTAAGTGCAGCGTTATGGGGAATCATCGCTATTTTTGTTAGAAAATTAACAAGCCTTGGATTTACTCCGATGGAAATAGTTGCTGTCAGAGTAGTGACAGCAGCTGTTTTACTAGCGTTAATTGGAATCGTAAAATACCGAGACCATTTGAAAATAAGCTTTACTGATGTACCGCTATTTATTGGTACAGGGATCTGCAGTATTGTTTTATTTAACTGGTGCTATTTTTCAGCAATTAATCAAATGAATTTATCGATTGCCGTGATATTATTGTATACTGCTCCGGCGTTCGTCACCGTTTTATCCTATTTTTTTCTAAAGGAAAAAATGGATTCGGTCAAACTTATTTCGGTGTCTGGAACCATTCTAGGCTGCGTATTGATTGCCGGGCTTAGTGTGACAGATGCTGCTACAATCAGCGCCGCAGGTCTTCTAACAGGGCTTGGTGCTGGTTTCGGCTACGCACTGTATAGTATTTTTGGTAAATTTGCTTTAAAAAAATATTCGCCATTTACGGTTACACTCTACACGTTTATTGTAGCGGCTATTACCTTACTTCCGATTACAGGGCTGTGGAAGAAGGGGAGTGTGCTTGCCTCAGGAGACGTTCTCCTATATGGAATTGGCCTCGGGTTGTTTCCAACAGTCATTGCATACTTATGTTATACAAAAGGGCTAGAGAAGATAGAAAGCAGTAAAGCAGCTATCATTGCCACGGTCGAACCAGTCATCGCGACGCTATTAAGTGTTTTACTCTATGGCGAGGGTTTTGGGTTGATCCAAGGGATTGGCTCAACAATCATCCTATTATCTGTCTTACTGATTAATCTTCCAAAAGGGTCTTTTGGTAAAATACAAAAAGAAAAGGCTTCAATCGACTTTGATTGAAGCCTTTTCTTTAGCCGATGTGAAAGTATAACTTTCCCATCAGGCATAAGTGCAACTACGCCTCATGAACCGCCTAACGGCTCGCCAATCGGCGAGTTTTCTTTATCAGGTCACCATTTACTCCAAGTCTGGAATCCTTTCGAGCCTGGTGGTGCGTCTTGGATAATATCGATAAATGGTATCGTGTATGCGAAAAGAATGAGAGCTGCCGCAATGCCGAGCCATAATTTCCAGTTTTCAAACACCATTGGTGCTTTTTCTTCAAGGTTTTCAGCTTCAGCAACTGGGAATTCCTCTTCCCCTTTTGGAGCAAAGAACGCTAGATTTACAAAGATGATTAACACGAGAATAATACCAAGGAATAAAATCGTACCGCCAACTGCTTGAGCGATTTGGTAAGGAATCCATTCAGCCGCTTGCTCGGAACCGCCGTAAGTGGAGAAAGCAGAACGTCTTGGTCCTCCCAGAAGTCCTTGGAAATGCATCGCCCCTGACATGAAGGCCATACCAATGAACCAAACCCATGCCTGAATAATCGCTAATTTATTCATTGCTTTTGTTAATTTTCTTCCCGTTAAATGCGGAACCAACCAGTATGAAATCCCAAAGAATGTTAACACAACAGATGTTGCTGCTGTTAAATGGAAGTGACCAGTAACCCAAATCGTGTTATGCACGACTTGGTCCATTTGGTTGGAAGCATTGATAATTCCACCTGCACCGGCAGGAATAAATGCAGCCATCCCAATGAAAGGAACGATAAAGCGAGCATCGCCCCATGGAAGTACCTTAAACCAGCCAAACAAACCTGTTGCGCCCTTGCTGCGTCCGTATCTCTCAAAGGTTGCGAATAAAGAGAACGCCGTCATTAATGATGGGATTATAACCATAAAAGTTAGGATTACCTGGAGGAACTTCCAAGCTGGGTCAATTCCCGGCTCTGTTAATTGGTGGTGGAAACCAACCGGAATCGAGAAGAGCAGGAATAGAATAAACGATAAACGTGCAAGTGAATCTGAGAAAATTTTTCCGCCAATAATTTTAGGAATAATCGCATACCAACACATGTAGGCTGGCAGTAACCAGAAATAAACTAATGGGTGACCAAAATACCAGAACAATGTACGGCTGACTAAAACATTAACTGTAGGAACTAAACCAAGTGACCAAGGCAGCAATTGGAATAAAACAGTAGCGGCTACACCCAATGTTGCGATAATCCACATAACGGTATTTATTACAGCCATAAAGCTTAATAATGGACTAGGTTTTCCTGGATTGTTCCTGCGCCATCTAGCGTATGTCATGATTTGAGCAGCACCGTCAATCCAACTTCCGACAATCACAAAGGTTAAGCCTAAGTAGAAAATCCAATGGGCTTTAAGCGGTGCATAAAAAGTATATAGAACGGATGCTTCTTTAAGTAAGACCATAGTAGCGGCCATTAATGTACCAACTAACATGACCCAGAAGCCAATCCAGCCAGATCGTCGAGCGGCATTCGAATGCCCGCCTGTTGTTCTGCTCACTGCAGCATATTGAAATCCCATAATAAAGAAAGTAGTTAAAACAAGACCCATTAAGACACCATGTACTGTTAAGATTTGATAATAATCAATTCCCCATGGCAGTTCCCATTTGCCTGATCGGACAAGAGTTTGCAGGAGACCCATTAATCCGCCAAGAGCAAGCGCCGAAAAGGCAACAAAAAAGTGTGCCATAGAAAGCTTCGCATCACGAGGATCAACTTTTACTTTTGCAGCTGTAGAAGTAACCATTATTTTACCACCTCAATCTTTGAGTACATTAAATGGTGTCCAGCACCACAGTATTCGTTACAAACAATTAAATATTCGCCTGCTTTGTTAAATGTTGTTGTATATTCACTGATGTATCCAGGCTCAAGCATCATGTTAATATTTGTTCCGGCTACTTCAAAACCGTGAATAACATCCTTTGTTGTAGCAATAACTTTTACCTTTGCCCCTAGAGGGACTTCTACTTGTGCTGGGCTATAAGAGAAAGCAGATGCGACAAAGACTAATTCATATTCCCAAGCTTTGCCATCCACTTTATGTAGGCCTGGTTCATTAAATGGTTTTTCCTGACCGACCGTTTCCGGATTAACCGTTGTTAGACAGCTTGGCGGCTTGTTGCCAAGATAGAAGGCACTAACACCAATGACTGTCAAAAAAATGACCAGGCAGCTAGTCCCGAAAATCAGCCAGATTTTTTCTAATTTATGCATGTGCATATTTGTTCCCCCCTTAAAAGTTAAAAACGATCTACAAATAGGTAATAAACACTTACCCATGTGACAATGATAAAGATTCCCAAAAAGAAAACGGATGCTAATGTCCCTTTGAGTGAGGAGCGATCTTCAATCTCTGTTTTTTGTTTTGTATTCAGTTCAGTTTTTTCCATCCCCAAGACTCCCTTCTGAAAATTGAAAATTAATTAAATGAGTTCTCTTTCATCATACAAAACAATCGTGAAAGTAAAATACTAAATTTGTAAGTTCACAAATTGTTCATTCCTTAGGTATTTACTATGGTAATGATAAAAACTTGATATAACAGTGATTTATATCACAATTACCATTGGTTAAATGTGAATAAAGTGTGAACGATCACACCTAACCTGTGATAAAAGTAATTGATAAATACTTCACATACTTCGAATTCCTGTTTTTTTGAAGGATAGTCACATTTCGAAATATTAAAAATATGATAAAAATAAATGTCATATATACCTTTAGAAATGAGTGTGTTTTTAGTGGAGAAGTATTATTGTGAAAAATGCCGGCTCCTTTACAATGAAGCGGAAATCTGTAAAATTTGCGGGCTAATAGCAGGAAATAAAATAAAAATCGAGGTTCAAAAACAATCAGAAAAATAATCAGATGAGCCTTTGAAAATCTATTGGAAAAGATTGTGTAATGATGTGATGTAAATTCCGCGCTATAATTTAAGTGCACAACAACAACAACCTTCAAAACGTTTGCTTCCCTTTTATGGGGAGCTTTTTTTGTTTATTAAGCCTTATGAATAATTATTGGATTATTGGTAAAAATACCCTTACGAATGTTGAAGGAGTATGATGATGCCGACGATTCTTTCAGTTGCAGAGGTAATTCCTCCCTATGAAATTAACCAAGATCAAGCGTCCCAATTTTCTAGAGAGCTTTTTGCTGAATCATTTAAAGATATTGAGAGACTATTGAAAGCCTTCCAAAATGGACAGATTGAAAAAAGACATTTTGTGAAAGGTTTAGAATGGTTTAAAGAAAATCATTCTTTTGAAGAGAAGAACCACGCTTACATAGAGTCTGCTGTCGCACTTGGAAAAGAGGCGATTGTCAATTGCTTAAACAATCAAGACTTTCTTAAGGTGCCTATTCCTTATGAAGAGGTCGAGGCCATTTTTTTCATATCAACAAGCGGTATCTCAACACCAAGTATTGAAGCGCGAATTATGAATCAATTGCCTTTCAGTCCACATACGAAAAGGATACCGATTTGGGGGCTTGGCTGTGCAGGAGGGGCAGCCGGTTTATCAAGGGCTTACGAATATTGCATAGCCTACCCTAAGGCCAAAGTCCTTGTCCTGTCGGTCGAACTCTGCAGCCTGACGTTTCAGAAGAATGACCTTTCGAAAAGTAATTTGATTGGAACTTCTCTGTTTGCTGATGGGGTTGCCTGCGCCTTAGTTTGCGGCGATGCTGTGAACAATAATGATATTAGAAAGAAGGCGTCGTCACCCTCCATCATCGCCACCCAATCGACCCTCATGCCTAACTCTTTGGATGTAATGGGCTGGGAATTAAGAAATACAGGATTATTTGTCCTTTTCTCTCGTGACATTCCCCAAATTGTCGAAGGCTGGCTTAAGCCGAATGTTAAAGGTTTTTTAGATGAACATGGAATCGAAATTGAACAAATCGACTGCTTTATTGCCCATCCAGGCGGAAAAAAAGTCATCGATGCTTATGTAAAGGCGTTAGATATCCCGGCTTCGATGACAGAGGTATCACTTGAGGTGTTAAAACAGTTTGGAAATATGTCCTCGGCCACTATTCTTTATGTACTGCGGAGATATATGGAGATGGACATTCCTAAAGAGGCAATTGGACTTGGAACCGCTCTTGGTCCGGGGTTTAGCTCTGAATTACTCCTTATGAGGTGGATGTAAATGAATAATCTGGTTCCATTTGTTATCTTAATTGTTTTCATCTCATTTCAGCGTGTTGTGGAACTTTTTATCGCCAGAAACAATGAAAAATGGATGAAGCGGCAGGGAGCCATAGAATTTGGTAACAAGCACTATAAGTATATGGTCTTCATGCACCTGCTCTTTTTCGTCGCATTATCTACAGAAAAGATTTTATTAAATCGCGGGCTATCACCGGTCTGGCCAATATTTTTAACTGTTTTTATCCTTGCGCAGTTCTTGAGAGGCTGGGCCATTTCTTCACTAGGAAAGTATTGGAATACGAAAATTCTTGTCTTAAAGCATGCGCAGGTAGTCAGAAAAGGGCCATACCGCTTTTTAAAGCACCCTAATTATTTTGTTGTCACGACGGAGCTGCTTATCGTACCCTTGCTGTTTAATGCCTTCTATACGGCACTGCTGTTTACAATTCTAAACTTCATGATCCTATCAATCCGGATACCTGAGGAAGAAAAAGCGCTTAGAATGTTAACGGAATATGACGAAGTTTTTCATGACTGTCATCGGTTTATCCCAAAGATTGTTAAATAAAAGTGACAGTTTCCTTCATGATATTGAAAATGATTATCAGCTGTGCTAAAATTTTGTTAACAATGAAAATCATTCTCAGACAGACTGATAAGGAAGGTGTTACATATGGCGTTTGCGTTTGTTGGCGGAACGATTATTATCTATGCATTTGTCATGAAGCACGTCTTAAAAAACGTTACCCAATAACGATTAAACTATTTAAGTGGCCAAGGTTCTTCACCTTGGCCTTTTTGCTATTAAAAATAAAAGCTCTGTCATGATAGGAAAAGTTCGAATTATCGTATAAAATAAAAATTATTACTACGTTGTTAAGGGGAATAAATAAAAATGGTGCAAACAGCCAATCAGAATGAAACGATAAAAACACTAAAACATAAAATTGTTTCGATATATGACTATTTAATCAAGCATCAAGATAGCGAGCAGGCTGAAAAGGTAAAACAGCTGGCAAAAAAGTTAGACAATAAAGAATTCCTGATTGCATTCTGCGGTCATTTTTCCGCGGGAAAATCGACAATGATTAATCAAGTGGTTGGTGAAAATTTACTGCCATCCAGTCCGATTCCAACTAGTGCAAACCTAGTGAAAGTAAAATCCGGTGAGGATTACGCGAAAGTGTTTTTTAAACATGAAAAGCCAAGGCTCTATCTGGCACCCTATGATTATGAATTAGTCAAAAATTATTGCAAGGACGGGGACCAAATAGAGGAAGTAGAGATTAGCCATAGCGATTCCCGTTTACCGGCTAATACGGTCATTATGGATACACCGGGTATTGATTCTGCCGATGATGCCCACCGTATCGCAACGGAATCAGCCATCCATCTCGCTGATTTGATCTTTTATGTAATGGACTATAACCACGTCCAAGCAGAGTTGAATTTTCTATTTACAAAAGAATTGACCGAGGCGGGGAAAGAAGTTTATTTGGTTATCAATCAAATCGATAAACATAAGGATGAGGAATTAAGTTTTTCTGACTTTCAAACCAGTGTTGTCGATTCGTTTGCCTCATGGGGGGTAAAGCCGGCAAGGATTTTTTATACTTCATTAAAGCATAAAGACCACCCACTGAATGAAATTAGTGAACTTCAAGGATTTATTGCGGAAAAGTTAGCTGCTAAAGATGAATTGTTAATTCCGTCCATTTATTCTTCTTTAAGAAAAATCACCCAAGACCATCTTAACGAGGAAAATAAACAGGAAGAAGAAAAGCTGGGTCCGATCCTTGAACTTCTAAATGAATTAACAGAGCAAGAAAAAGAAGCATTATCAATCAACTATCAAAATATCATCGCCAGTCTTCAGGTAATAAACGAAGGAACCGCAGGAAAAGAAAAGGATTTTGATGCTGAAATTTCTCTAATCATGAAAAATGCCTATCTCCTGCCGTTTCAGACACGAGCATTAGCAGAAAGCTTTTTGGAAAGCAGCCAGCCTGAATTTAAAACCGGCTTCCTGTTTACCAAACAAAAAACCCAAGAAGAGAAGAAAAAGCGCTTAGACAGTTTTTATCAAGATCTGCTTGAAAAAACAAGGACACAGCTTGAGTGGCATTTACGTGAATATCTCCTTCGATCCTTAAAGGAAGCGGAACTAGACCAGGCAGAGCTGATTCGTTTAGCACAATCCTTTTCCATCAGCGTTCCGGTTGATTTATTAATAAATACAGTGAAGCCGGGTGCTCGAGTCACCGGTGACTATGTTCTCCATTACACAGAGGATGTCGCCAATGAAATAAAAAGGATCGCCAGGAAACAACTTTCCGAATTTAAAGAGCATTTTTTCGCCGCCTTAAAAGACCAGTCAGCAATCATAAAGGACTGGTATGAACAGGAATTTAGCAACATCGAGAGATATGTAAAGGCATTAGCAGAGTTAAAAACGCATGAACAAACGATATTCTTACGTGAAAAGACGATTGATGACCTGTTTATGCAAACAGAAAGTCTGAAGGAAGATGTGTATCGGCTTTTTGCACAAGAGGAAGAGGAATTTGAAGTCATTCAATTCCAAGGGAAAGCCAACCAAATAGACAAGAAAATAGACAATTTGGCTAAACCGGTTGAAGCAGCTGTCAATGTCGAAAATTCGAAACATCACATCCAGCCTGAAAAGGATCATTTGAAATACACAACCGAGAAGCTTCATCATGCTTCAAAATTAATAAAAGACCTTCCAGGTTTTCAAAAGCTTGCAAAAGAATTAGTGGATAAAGCAGAAAGATTGGAAAACAAGGGGTTTACAGTAGCGTTATTTGGGGCTTTTAGTGCCGGCAAATCTTCGTTTGCCAATGCACTGATGGGAGAAAAGGTACTGCCTGTATCTCCCAATCCAACAACAGCCGCTATCAATAAAATTAAGCCGGTTTCTGCCAAACATCCACATGGAACCGTTCTAGTGAAGTTTAAGGAATCAAATACAATGCTTGAGGATGTCAATCGTTCCTTAAAGGTTTTTGATTTACAAGCCAGCGATTTCGCAGCGGCTGCAAAGAACATCGGTCAAATTCTGCTCGAAAAAGGGCAAGCAGGTGTGTTCGAGAAGACCCATTATGCCTTTTTGCAGGCATTTAACAAAGGCTCAGCCACCTATGTGCCATCATTGGGGACAGTTAAAGAAACAAATTTAAGCGAATTTCACGAGTTTGTTGCGATGGAAGAAAAATCCTGTTTCGTTGAATGGATTGAACTTTATTATGATTGTGAGTTAACCCGAAAAGGAATCACGCTTGTTGACACCCCGGGGGCGGATTCCATTAACGCTCGTCATACCGGCGTTGCCTTTGATTATATTAAAAACTCAGATGCAATCCTGTTTGTCACCTATTACAATCATGCCTTTTCAAAAGCAGACCGTGAATTTTTAATTCAGCTGGGCCGTGTGAAGGATTCCTTTCAAATGGATAAAATGTTCTTCCTTATCAATGCGATTGACCTTGCTGAAAATGATGCCGAGAAAGAGACCGTGGTGGAATATGTCGAAGAGCAGCTGCTGAAATATGGGATTCGAAACCCGCATCTTTATTCGTTATCAAGTCTGCTTGCCCTAAAAGAAAAGATGACTCCAAATCTGAATGCCAATTCTGGCTTAAGTGCGTTTGAGCAGGCCTTTTATCAGTTCATTTCTAATGACTTAACGGAAATGACCATTTTAGCGGCAGAAAAGGAATTGACGCGTGTTCGGGAATTAGTAGCAAAACTCATTCAAAGCTCAAGTGAAGATAAGGTTGTGAAAGAGCAAAAACGAATGGAGATTGAAAAGCAAAGGGCAGAACTTCATCATGTCTTTGAAAAGCAAAACTCAGATGCAATACTTGGACGAATGAACCAGGAGGCAGAAGAATTAATCTATTACATTAAGCAAAGGGTCTTCTTGCGTTTCGGCGATTTCTTTAAAGAGGCATTTAACCCATCAACCCTAAGGGACGACGGGCACAATTTGAAAAAGGCTCTCCAGACAGCACTTGACGAATTCTTAGAAAGTTTTGGCTTTGACTTTGCGCAAGAAATGCGTGCTACTACTGTAAGAATCGACAGGTTTGTTGAAAAGCAGTTGGCTGATTTTCAATCAGGTCTGATACGTAATCTTCTTGAAATCAACCGAGACCTTTCTTTTTCCGCATTTGAAAAAAGGGAGGGGGAAGAAATTGATTTCCCAATTGCCTTTAAGGATGCCAATCAGCAGTTGTTCGCAAAATCAATGTCTTATTTTAAAAATCCAAAATCTTTTTTTGAAAAAAATGACAAGCAAAACATGAGTGATGAACTAGCAAACGTTCTGCAGCCACTTGCTGACGACTATTTACAACAGGAAGCGGGTCGTTTGAAACATCATTATGCAGACGAATTGTTGAACGAATTTAATCGTTTATTAATGCAAATGAATGAGCAGTCAGCTGATTTTTATTTAAGTTTGCATTCCGCCTTAGATGGCGGGATTTCACTCCAAGTCTTAACTGAAATACAGCAAAAGCTTGCTGGAGAATCCAAATAATTGGGGGCACTTTAGATGAGGTATGTTAAAAACAAGGAATGGTTATTGAAATACATGAATGAAACAAATGTAAGAATTATTGATTGCCGGTTTTCCTTGGCAGCTCCTCAAAAAAAGCAAGAAGAATATCGAGAAGGTCATATTCCTGGTGCTTCCTATTTCGATTTAGAACAAGATCTGTCAGGTTCTGTTGGCGATCATGGCGGTAGACACCCGTTGCCAGATTTAGTTGAATTCGTTACGAAGCTTGTGAATAAAGGCATTAGTAATGACACAACAGTCATCGCCTATGATGACGGCGAGGGTGCATTTGCCGGCCGTTTTTGGTGGCTCCTTCAGTATCTAGGGCATAAGGATGTGTATGTGCTTGATGGAGGGTTTAAAGGGTGGCTCGAAGGAAATTATCCACTGACAACAGAAATACCTGTCTTTGAAAAGGCTGAATTCCATCCAAGCTTGAATGCTGACTTAATCGCTGCCACTGAAGAAGTGAAGGCTTTCGTCCAGAATCAGCCTGAAGACATTATTTTAATCGATTCACGTGAAGAAAAACGATATCTTGGCTTGGAAGAACCAATTGATAAGAAAGCTGGGCATATTCCTGGTGCGATTAATAAACCATGGATGGAAGGTTTGAGAGATGGGCAATATATTCCAGCTGCCGAACAAAAACAAAGATTTTCAGAAGTGAATAAGGATAAGGAAATAATTGTTTACTGCGGCTCGGGAGTAACCGCCACACCCAATTTCCTCGCCTTAAAGGAAGCGGGATTTGAAAAGGTAAAGCTTTATGTGGGCAGCTTTAGCGATTGGATTTCCTACGCCGAAAATAAAATCGAATAAATTTTTCGGGCTATCTTATGTTATAATGAAACTCGTGTTGTTTTTTAGAACATAAAAAATAGGGGGCTGAAACTTGGAAAATCAAAAACCTTCACTAATGCTTGTTGATGGAATGGCCCTGTTGTTCCGTGCTTTTTATGCCACGGCAGTGTCAGGACAATTTATGATAAATTCAAAAGGAATTCCTACTAATGGAATCCATGGCTTCGTTAAGCATTTATTTACAGCGGTATCTTCATTTAAACCGACACATCTCGCTGTTTGCTGGGATATGGGCAGCAAAACGTTCCGGACAGAGTTATTCGCCGATTATAAAGGCAATCGCGGCGAGGCACCAATTGAGCTCATCCCGCAATTTGATTTAGTAAAAGAGGTTGTCGAATCGTTTGATATCCCAAATATTGGCTTGGTTGGTTTTGAAGCAGATGATTGTATTGGCACAATCGCCAAGCAAACAAAGGATTATGCACATGTGTCGATTTTAACTGGTGATCAAGATATCCTGCAGCTCCTTGACGATAATATTTCCGTTATTTTATTGAAAAAGGGCTACGGGAATTACCTTGTTCACACACCAGAAACTTTCTTTGAAGAAAAAGGAATTACTCCAAGGCAGATGATTGATTTAAAAGCCTTAATGGGGGATCCAAGCGATAATTATCCTGGAGTAAAGGGGATTGGCGAAAAGACGGCCCTGAAGCTATTGCAGGAATATGAACATGTTGAAGGGATTATCTCCAATTTAGATCGATTATCAAAATCAAATAAGTCTAAAATTGAGCGTGATTTAGAAATGCTCCACTTATCGAGGATGCTCGCCGAAATAAAATGTGACGTTCCCGTTAGCTGCGCTTTAGAAGAGGCTGGACTACGCATTGAAAGAGAAAAAGCGGTAAATAAATTAATGGAAATTGAGCTTCGCGGTTTGCAGCGGCTGCTGCCGTTTGATGAGGCTGTTATATCCTAAGGTAAGGTTGTCTCGGTTTCGGGACAACCTTTTCATATTGGCTGGTTAATTATTTCGTGTTTTTCTTCTTTGCTGCATTTTCGAGTTTGCTTTTTGGTTCCTCTGCAAATTCTGCATCTTGACCAAACCCTTGTGGAGTTACTCCCGGTGCTTTCACACCGCGGTTTCTTTGGCTTTTTACACGCATCAACGTTTCACCTCCCCTAACAGCTAGTATTTCCATTAGGAATAATAAAACTCGGGATTTCGAACAATAATCATAGAGGTGATATGATGAACAAAGGTGTTTATTTAGCGCTGATCAGCATAGGGCTTGCTCAAGGATTAAAAATTCCCATCCATTATTTTAAAAAGAAAGAATGGCGCCCGGAATTGTTCTTTGGGACAGGCGGTATGCCTAGCTCACATTCTGCTGGGGTTTCTACCCTTACCACATATATTGCCTTGAGAAGAGGACTGCCGACTTTTGACTTTGCGCTCTCTCTTATCTACGGACTCATTGTCATGTATGACGCTCAAGGCATCCGCAGGCAAACAGGAGAACTCACATTAAAGGTCAACTCGATGAACGACTTAATTGAAAAAATCCAAAAGGAAGAAAGCCTGGAATTTAGACAGGAAGGCGCAAAAAAGTTAAAAGAAATGTTAGGGCATCAACCCGAAGAAGTGGCAGGCGGAGCTTTATTTGGAGCATTGATTGGTGTTATTGGTCATTTATGTACAAAAAAGGATAGGAAATTTGCGAATTTTAAGTTAAGATTTTAAAGGGATGTTTTAAGAATGTAGGGGAGAGGAATGGTAAAGTAAGTGAGGTCAGTGGAGGATTATTTGCACTTTTTGGAAGGGAAAGGCTTTCAACTAGATGAAGATGCAATCGGTTTTATTTACTTTGGGAAACACTACACAAATGCTTCCGATGAAATGATTAATACAGCGATTGAGCTGACATTAAAGGCACAAAGACGCTTTGATGGCAGTTTTTATGTCGCATTACTGGAAACGTTAATTTCAAACAAGCTAACCACAAGAAAAGACGCAATAAAGTTTGTCATGGAAAAGGAATTACTCGCGATTTAAACAAAACAAAAAACTCCCTTCCTTTGAAGTGACCCCGAAAAGTTAGACAGATTATTTAATTAAGCAGCTATTAGGGTTTGAGTTCGGTATTGCACTGGACTCAAACCTTTTAATTTTGT